>DATHZU010000095.1:0-4974 GCA_035458445.1 Thermohalobaculum sp.
CATCGATCCCCAGCGAGGTGCCGCCCCAGTAGACATGGGTGTGCAGGTCGATCAGCCCCGGGGTGACGACATGGCCCGAGACATCCCTGGTCTCGGCCCCCGCCAGCCCGTCGCCGATGGCCAGCACCTTGCCGCCGGCGAAGGCCACATCGGTCACCCGGTCGATATTCTGCGAGGGGTCGATCACCCGCCCGCCCTTCAGGATCAGCTCTGCGTCCATGTCCCTGCCCCAGCTTGCAGCCCGTCCGGACCCGGCGGCGCCGGGCGGCAAGGCGAATTCCATTGCATGCAAACTCGCGCCGGGGCGGTCAAGCCCGGCAATTATGCGCGACGCGGGGCGCGAGGCGGAACCCGGGCTGGAATCGCGACCGGCAAACCTGATATCCACAGTCGACCGGCCCGGAACTCTGCCCCGGAGCGCAAGGCCACCCAGGATATCCGGAGCCCGCAATGACCTACCAGACCGTCACCGTCACCCGCGACCCGCGCGGCGTCGCCACCCTGACCCTGAACCGCCCGGAGAAGCACAACGCTCTGAACGCGGCGATGATCGCCGAGCTGACGCTGGCCGCCGGCGAACTGGCCGCCGACGCCGCGGTCCGTGCGGTGATCCTGACCGGCGCCGGCGCCAGCTTCTGTGCCGGCGGCGACCTCGGCTGGATGCGCGAGCAGGCCGCCGCCACCCGCGCCCAGCGGATCGCCGAGGCCACCAAGCTGGCGCTGATGCTGCGGGCCCTGAACGAATTGCCGAAGCCGCTGATCGGCCGGGTGCAGGGCCAGGCCTTCGGCGGCGGCATGGGGATGATGTCGGTCTGCGACGTGACCATCGCCGCGACGGGTCCGAAATTCGGCTTCACCGAGGCGCGGCTGGGCCTGATCCCGGCGACCATATCGCCCTATGTGGTGGCGCGGATGGGCCTGGCACGGGCGCGCGAGGTCTTCGCCTCGGCGCGGCTGTTCGGCGCCGACGAGGCGGTGCGGCTGGGCCTCGCCACCCGCGCCGTGGCGCCGGACGATCTCGACGCGGCTGTCGAGGCCGAGATCGCCCCCTATCTGAGCGCCGCCCCCGGCGCTGTGGCGGCGTCGAAGGCGCTGTTGTTCCGGCTGGCCAGCCCCATCGGCGAGACCACCATCGCGATGACCGCCGCCGCGCTGGCCGACCAGTGGGAGACGCCGGAGGCCGCACAGGGCATCGCCGCCTTCTTCGAACGCCGCCCGGCGCCCTGGGCCGCGGGCTGACCGGCGGCTCAGTACCCCTTGAAGCCCTGCACCGCCCAGATCTCGTAGGGCTCCTCGCGGTCGATATGGGTGGCCAGGGCCCCGCTCTCGACCTCGCGGGCCTCACCGAAGTGATGCGCGATCCGCGCCGCGCCGCGATGGACCATCAGCAGCATCGCACGGTCGTCTCCAGGCTGCAGGCCCGAGACCATCTCGGCATGGTTGTGCGGCAGCCTGTCGGGGTTCCAGACCGCCACCTCGTCCCAGCCGAGCCCGCCCTGGAACATGCATTCCGACAGGCGGCGGCGGTTGTCGGACAGCAGCACCTCGGCGCCCTCGTCGGCCATGACCCCCAGCGCCAGCTCGCAGAACGGCTCGGCGATCCGCATCTGGCGGAACGGGTCGAGCCGCACCGTCAGCCGGTCCGCCTGCCCCGCATAGAGCCCGGCCGCGCTCCACAGCAGCGCCGAGGCGGCCACGCCGATCCACAGTTGCGCCCTGAGCGCGGGCCAGCCCCCGGCGGTGATCAGCCACCGCGCCGCCATCAGCGAGCCGCCGATATAGGCGGGTGCTGCCCAGTTGGCATTGGCGCGGGTCGCCAGAGCCAGCGCCGCCATCGCGGCGATCAGCGGCAGGGTCTGCCAGGCCATCAGCCGCATGCCGCGATCATCGATCCACCGATCGATTCCCCGAACCGCGAGCAGGATCGCGATCAGGAAGACCGGCCCGATCACCCCGAACTGCGCACCCGCGAACTCGGCCAGCTCCAGCGGATGGAAGTAGCCCTTGCCGGCATCGGCGTCCGCCAGCACATGTGCGACGGTCGCGAAGCCGTGCTCGGCGTTCCACAGGATGTTCGGCGCCATCACCGCCAGCGCCGCCGCCGCGGCGATGCCGAGCGCGATCCAGTCGCGCCCCCGCAGCGGCAGCAGGCGGCTGGCCAGCGCCCCGAAAACAAAGGCCAGCATGGTGTATTTCGCCAGCATGCCCACACCCACCAGCGCGCCGGTGATACCCCACCAGAGACGCGATCCGATCGGCCCCTCGGATGCCTCGGCGCGGACCAGGGCGTAGAGGGCGGCGGCCCAGGGCACCATCATCACCGGATCGGTCGACATGATCATCGACGACAGCGCCACGCCCGGCGCCGCGGTATAGCCCGCCGCCGCCCAGAAGCCGGTCTCGCCGTCCCACAGCCTGCGGCCGGTCAGGAAGATCAGCCAGCCGATCAGCCCGTGGGCCACCGGGCTCGCCAGCCGCAGCCAGAACAGGGTGTCGCCGCCGAAGCCGGTCGCCGCCCGGATCACCCAGGCGATCAGCGGCGGCTTCGAGTAGTAACCCCAGTCGAATTCCTGGCCATAGGCCCAGTACTGCGCCTCGTCGAAATGCACCGGCACATGTTCCAGCGCCAGGACCCCGACCCGCAGCGCCAGCGCCGCCAGCAGCAGCGCCCAGGTCATGGTCGCCCAGGGCCCGGCGGGCGCGGGCGTATGGCCGCGCGCGCGCTTCGCCCGCGCGGACTGGCCTCCGCTGCCGCCCTGTCTGCCCCGTGCCCGCTCAGCCATCCGAGATTCGTTCCCGCTGCCCTGCCCGGCCGGTGTTCTACCCGATCCCGCAGGGCCTAGGAAGGCCGGGCCGGAGGCGCTATCTCTGCTTGCGGCGGAAATCTCACGGAGCTCGCGATGCGCACCGACACGACTGGCGACACCCAGAACCCCACCCGGCTGGCCGATTACCGCGCCCCGGACTGGCTGGTGGAGGAGATCGCGCTGGAATTCGACCTGGCGCCGTCCAATACCCTTGTGACCGCCCGGATCGCCTTCCGCCGCAACCCCCAGCGCGCCGCCGAGGGGCCGGCGGACCTGCGGCTCGACGGACGCCAGCTTGCGCTTGTCGAGGCCCGGATCGACGGCGCGGCGGTCGAGCCGGAAGTATCGCCCGAGGGGTTGGTCTTGCCGGCCTCCCTGCTGCCGCAAGACGGCTTTGCCTGGACCTGCGTCACCCGGATCGATCCGAAGGCGAATACCGCGCTGGAGGGGCTCTACATGTCGAAGGGCATGTACTGCACCCAGTGCGAGGCCGAGGGGTTCCGCAAGATCACCTTCTACCCGGACCGCCCGGACGTGATGGCCCCCTTCCGGGTGCGGATCGAGGCGGACCGCGAGACCTGCCCGGTGCTGCTTTCGAACGGCAACCCGGTGGCCTCCGGCGACCTGCCCGATGGACGCCACTTCGCCGAATGGGAGGACCCGCACCCGAAGCCCGCCTATCTGTTCGCGCTGGTGGCGGGGAACCTGGTCAGCCATGACGGCAGCCTGACCACCGCCAGCGGGCGCAAGGTGGCATTGAAGGTCTATGTCCGCCCCGGCGATCAGGACAAATGCGCCTACGCCATGGACGCGCTGAAGCGCTCGATGCAGTGGGACGAGCAGGCCTATGGCCGCGAATACGATCTCGACCTGTTCATGATCGTCGCCGTCGACGACTTCAACATGGGGGCGATGGAGAACAAGGGGCTGAACATCTTCAACTCGAAATACGTGCTCGCCTCGCCCGAGACCGCCACCGACCGCGACTACGAACTGATCGAGGGCATCGTCGCGCATGAGTATTTCCACAACTGGACCGGCAACCGGATCACCTGCCGCGACTGGTTCCAGCTCTGCCTGAAGGAGGGGCTGACGGTTTTCCGCGACCAGCAGTTCTCGGGCGACCAGCGCAGCCACGCGGTCAAGCGGATCGGCGACGTGAAGATGCTGCGGGCGCGCCAGTTCACCGAGGATCAGGGGCCGCTGGCCCATGCGGTGCGGCCCGAGGAGTATGTCGAGATAAACAACTTCTACACCGCGACGGTCTACGAGAAGGGCGCCGAGGTGATCGGGATGCTGCGCGCGATGGTCGGACCCGAGGGCTATCGCAAGGCGCTGGACCTTTATTTCGAGCGGCACGACGGCCAAGCCTGCACCATCGAGGATTTTCGCCGCTGCTTCGAGGATGCGACGGGGCGCGACCTGGTGCAGTTCTCGCGCTGGTGGAGCCAAGCGGGCACGCCGCGGCTGACGGCCGAGGAAGATTGGCGCGACGGGCGCTACACCCTGACCCTCCGGCAGACCACGCCCCCGACGCCCGGACAGGCGGAGAAGGCGCCGCTGGTGATCCCGGTCGCGGTGGGGTTGATCGGCCCCAATGGCGATGAGGTGGCGGAAACGCAGGTGCTGGAGCTGACAGAGGCCGAGCAGAGCTTCACTATCGACCTATCGTCCGAGCGCCCGGGTTGGCGCCCTCTCCCCCCACAAGCGGGAGGCACAGGGATGGGGTCCCCCGCCCCCGGCAAGCCGGTCCCTTCGCTGCTGCGCGGGTTCTCGGCGCCGGTGATCCTGGAACGCGAGACCTCGGACGCTGAATGCGCCTTTCTGCTGGCCCATGACACCGATCCGTTCAACCGCTGGGAGGCTGGCCGGACTTATGCGCTGCGCATCGCCCTGGCGCTGATCGACAGATCGGGCGGGATATCCGACGACTGGGTCAAGGGCATGGCCGCGGTGCTGGCCGACGAGAGCCTGGATCCGGCCTTCCGGGCCATGGCGCTGGAGTTCCCGGGGGTCGACGAGGTTTCGCGCGAGATCGCCGCGCGCGGCGGGCTGGCGGACCCGGGAGCGGTCCATGACGCCTTGACGGCGATGCGCCGGCGGCTGGGGAGCGATCTTTCGGCCGACCTGACCCGGCACTATGACGCCGCCATATTCACTGGCCCCT
>DATHZU010000096.1:0-9523 GCA_035458445.1 Thermohalobaculum sp.
GCTCAGCCGCGCGAAGCTTTCGAGCACGCCCTTCAGAAGCTCGGGCTTCAGCTTCACGTAATCGCGCCCGCTGGCACGGGCGACGCGGCGGCCTTGCAGGATCACCTGGGCGCCGGTCTCGGTCTCGGGCTTCAGCAGCACCGGGTTCATGTGGACCGTCGGCTCGACCCCGGCGGCACGGGCCTGCAGGGCCTGGGCGCGGCCGATCTCGCCGCCATCGGCGGTGACCGCGGCGTTGTTCGACATGTTCTGCGGCTTGAACGGGCGGACCTTCAGCCCGCGTTTCGCATAGGCGCGGCAGAGCCCGGCGACCAGCAGCGACTTGCCCACATTCGAGCCGGTGCCCTGGATCATCAACCGCGCGGTCATGGACCCGCCTTGAGCACCAGCGGCAGCCCTGCGACGACGAACTCGGCATGATCGGCCACGGCGGCGATGCGCTGGTTCAGCCGCCCCTGCTGGTCGCGGAAACTGCGCCCCAGCGCGTTGATCGGGGCGAGCCCGATGCCAAGCTCGTTCGAGACCAGGACCACCCGTCCCGGGGCCGCCGTCAGCGCGCGGGTCAGGGCCTCGGTCTCGGCCTCGATGTCGCGCTCGTGGTGCATCAGGTTCGACAGCCACAAGGTCAGGCAGTCGATCAACAGCGTGGTCCCGTCTGCCGCATTGGCGCGAACCGCACCGGCCAAGTCCAGCGGCGCCTCGACCAGTCCCCAGTCCGGGCCGCGCTCGGCCTTGTGGGCTTGGATTCGCGCGGCCATCTCGGCATCCAGCGCTTCCGCCGTGGCGATGAACACATGCGGCGGCTCGGCCGCCAGCGCCAGCCCCCTGGCCGACTTGCCGGACCGGGCACCGCCGAGGATCAGCGAGACCCTAGCCATCGGCCTGCACCGTGAAACGGATCGGCGCCGCATAGGGCACCGGCTCGGCGAACACCGCCGCGAAGGTCATGCCCGTCAGGAGCATCCGTGCCGCCCGTATCGGCCCGGCATGGCAAACCAGCGCCGTCCCGGGCGCGACGCCGGCCAGCGCCGCGCCGACCCGGTCGTGGACCGCCGCGAAAGTCTCGCCTCCGGGGGGCGCGACGTGCCAGGGATCATCGGCCCAGCGGTCGCTGTCGGCACGGCGGATTTCGTCCCAGTGCATTCCCTCCCAGTCTCCGAAATCCATCTCCCACAGGCGGTCGTCGAACTCCAGCGCCACGCCATCCCGCCCGGCCAGCGCCTCGGCCAGCCCCCGGCAACGGCGCGCCGGGCTGGCCAGCACCCGGCGAACCCTCGGCGTCGTGCCGAGGGCGGCCTCGATCTCGGCGCGGCTGTCCGGCCCGGCATCGACGTCGGTCCGCCCGTAGCAGATGCCGGAACCCACCTCCGGGCGCGGATGGCGGAGGAAGATCATCTCCATGCCCCCGCCAGAACCAGCATCACGGCGATTTCGCCGAACTGGGCAATCGCTCCCAGCCCGTCCCCGGTATAGCCGCCGACCCGACGCACCAGAAACCAGAGGAACAGCCCGGCCGCCGCTGCCGCCGCGGCCAGCGCAGCGAGCCCCGCGCCGCCGCCGAGAACCGCCAGCAGCAATGCAGTGGCCAGCGCCACCCCCAACTCGCGCGGGCCCGCCCCCGCCGCGACCATGCTGCCCAGCCCCTCGGTGCGGGCATAGCGGGCCAGCGCCGTGGCCGGCACCATCATCGCCCGGCCGATGCCGCCCGCCAGGATCAGCGCCAGCGCCCCCGCCCCCGGCGCCAGTGCTGCCAGCGCGGCCCAGCGCAGGCCCAGCGACAGCGCCAGCGCCAGCGCCCCGTAGCTGCCGATCCGGCTGTCGCGCATGATCTCCAGCGCCTCGGCCCCGCCTTTGCCGCCGCCGAGCCCGTCGGCGCAATCGGCAAGCCCGTCCTCGTGCAGCGCCCCGGTCAGCAGCAGGATCGCCGCCAGCGCCAGCCCGGCGGCCAGCATCGGCGGCAGCACCAGCCCGGCGAGCCACCAGACCGCCGCGCCCCCAGCGCCGATCAGCGCGCCGACGGCCGGGAAGAACCGGCTGGCGCGGACCAGCCGCCCCTCCTCCCAGCCGGTCCAGGCCGGCACCGGCAGCCGGGTCAGGAAGCCCAGCGCCGAGAGGATCAGCCGGACCTCATCCAGTGCCCGGTGCTTGAGGTCACCGTTCATTCCTTGCCCGAGACCCCCGCGCTTTCGAAGGTGGCCATCTCGTTCAGCATGGCGCAGGCGGCCCGCAGCAGCGGCAGGGCGAGCAGCGCCCCGGTGCCCTCGCCGAGCCGCAGGTCCAGGTCGATCAGCGGCTCGACCCCCAGCCACTCCAGCATGCTGCGATGGCCCGGCTCCTTCGAGCGGTGGGCGAAGACGCAGTAGGGTTTCGCCTCGGGCCGGGCCGCAAGCGCCGCCAGCGCCGCCGAGGTGGCGATGAACCCGTCCACCAGAACGACCGCACCCGCCGAGGCTGTGCCGATCAGCGCCCCCGCCATGGCGGCGATCTCGAGCCCGCCGAAGGCCGCGAGCGCGTCGAGGGGCGCCAGCGGCCCCGGCCGCCGCGCCGCCGCCCGGGCCAGAACGCCCAGCTTGCGGTCGACCCCGTTGGCATCCAGCCCCGCGCCCGGCCCGGTCAGCAGGCCGAGGTCGATCCCGGCGATTGCATGGGCGATCAGCGTCGCGGCCGAGGTGTTGCCGATCCCCATCTCGCCGAGCGCGATCACCCGGTCGCCCGCCGCAACCGCGTCTCTCGCCATCAAGGCACCGAACGCCAGCGCGCGGGCGACTTCGTCCGGCGTGAGCGCGTCCTCGACCGCCGCATTGCGGGTGCCGTTTCGTATGCCGGCGCGCACCAGCCCCGGCGCGTCGGCCAGTTCTGTTGCCACCCCGGCATCGGCCACGGTCACCGCGCAACCATTGGCACGGGCGAAGACGGTCGAGGCCGCGCCGCCCGCCAGGAAGTTCAGCACCATCTGCGCCGTGACCTCCTGCGGCCAGGCCGAGACCCCCTCGGCCACGATCCCGTGGTCGCCGGCGAAGATGAACAGTCGCGCCGGGTCTGCCGCCGGCGCGGCGGCGCCCTGCGCCAGCGCCATCTGCAGCGCCAGCGCCTCGATCCGGCCCAGCGAGCCCGGCGGCTTGGTCTTGAAGTCGATGGCCTTCTGCACCGCCTCGCCGAGGCCTGCATCCACGGGCCGGATCGCCAGATCGCTCAGCATCCCGAATTCTCCCCCAGCGCCGGTATCCGCGCCATGAAATGCCCCTTCACGCCCTGCGGCCACTGCTTGAACGGAACCTGGCCGGTGTCGCTGTCGCGGTGCAGGCAGGCGTATTCCACGACCGCCTCGGCGGCATCCTCGCCGGGAGCGAACGCGCCCGGCAAGCTGACCTATGTGCTGGGCGCGCAGACGGCGGTGTTGCAGTGCCGCTCGCAGCCCATCAGGCAGGACTGGCGGCGCACCTCGACCCCGGCCACGCCCTCGGCGATCCGCTCGACATGCCCGGCCAGGATCTCGCCCCCGGTGCGCCCGCAGGGGGCGAGCTTCTCGTCCACCGTCCAGCGGCAGGTATCGCAGACGAAGATCGTGGTGGTCATGAAGCGCCCATCGGCCAGGTTTCCCGCATCTTCGCCTTCCCCATGTCGCCTTCTGCCACCGGCAAGGCGGTTTTTCGTTTGAACGCGACATAGCGCGGGCGTATGCAGGGCGCAATGAACAGCGCACCCGTCGAGGGGGCAGAGCGGATCCGGACCGGGGCCGACCCAAACAGGGGGCCGAGGCCGGAGTTGTTCGATGGCAGACCCGAAACTCCGGGCGTGCCGTCCCTTCGGCATGAAACCTGGAGGGACCCATGAAGACCGCGCTCGCTACCCTGACCGCCCTGATCGCCAGCCCGGCGCTGGCCGATCCCGGCCATTTCGCCGAATCGCATGGCCACAGCCACTGGCTCGCCGCAGCTGCGCTGGCGCTGGCGGCCGTGATCGGCGCGGTCGCGCTGTGGCGCAGCCGGTCATCCCGGCCCGCCGCGAAGGCGGAGCGCAGGGCGTGAGCCGCTTCGGCGTCATGGTCTGCGGCCACGGCTCGCGGTCTCAGGCCGCCGTCGACGAGTTCGCCGTGGTCGCCGAACGCCTGAAGGCGCATTTCCCCGACTGGCCGGTGGAATACGGTTATCTGGAATTCGCCAATCCGGTGATCCGCGACGGGCTGGATCGCTTACGCGAGGCGGGCTGCGATCATATCCTGGCAGTGCCGGGCATGCTGTTCGCTGCCATGCACGCTAAGAACGATATCCCGACCGTGCTGAACACTTATGCGGCCAAGCACGGGGTGAAGGTGCAGTACGGCCGCGAGCTGGCCGTCGATCCGAAGATGGTCGCCGCCGCGGGAGAGCGCGTGCGCGAGGCGGTAGACCGCGCCAATGCCGAGCTGGGCGAGGTGCCCCTGCACGACACCTGCCTGGTGGTGATCGGGCGCGGCGCCTCGGACCCGGATGCGAACTCGAACGTCTCGAAGATCACCCGACTGCTGTGGGAGGGCATGGGCTTCGGGTGGGCCGAGACCGGCTATTCCGGCGTCACCTTCCCGCTGGTCGAGCCCTGCCTGGAGCGGGTGACGAAGCTGGGGTTCAGGCGGGTCATCGTGTTCCCCTATTTCCTGTTCACCGGGATTCTCATCGACCGCATCTACGGCTTCACCGACACGGTTGCGACGGCGCATCCCGGGATCCAGTTCGTCAAGGCAGGTTATCTGAACGACCATCCCAAGGTCATCGAGACCTTCGCCGAGCGGGTGCGCGAGATCCTGGAAGGCCAGGCGGCGATGAACTGCTCGATGTGCAAGTACCGCGCGCAGGTGCTGGGCTTCGAGGCCGAGGTGGGGATGCCGCAGGAGAGCCACCACCACCACGTGGAAGGCCAGGGCGCCTCGGCCCCGGGCTCGAATGTCGAGGACTGCGCGCTCTGCGACGACTTCTGCACCGGCGCCTGCCGGCTGGTGATGGCGGATGCTGCGGAAGGGCATGGGCATCACCATCATCATGATCACGAGCATGGGCATGGGCATCACCACCATCATGGGGATGACCACCACCATCATGATCATGATCACGGGCATTCCCACGATCACGCGCATGACCACGTCCACCCTCCCTACCCCCACGCCAAGCACCCGATGGGACCCGAGAGCGTGCGCAAGTATCTGAAGGATCCGAAGGAATGATCGAAAGCCCGGACGGTTTGCGCTACGAACGCGATCCGGCGGCGATCTACCGGCAATCCTTCGCCACCGTCCGGGCCGAGGCGCGGCTGGACCATCTGCCGGAGGACCTGCACGAGGTCGCGATCAGGCTGGTCCATGCCTGCGGCATGACCGACGTGCCGAACCGGCTGGCCTGGTCCGACGACGTGGCCGGGGCCGCCCGCGCGGCGCTGGCGGCAGGGGCGCCGATCCTCTGCGACTGCGAGATGGCCGCCAGCGGCATCGTGCGCGGACGGCTGCCGGGCGCCAGCCCGGTGGTCTGCACTCTGAACGACCCGGCGACGCCGGAGCTGGCGGCGCGGATCGGCAACACCCGCTCGGCGGCGGCGGTGGAGCTGTGGCATAAACGCATCGAGGGGTCGGTGGTGGTGATCGGCAATGCGCCGACGGCGCTGTTCCACCTGCTGGAGCTCCTCGACGGCGGCTGGCCCCGGCCCGCCGCGATTCTGGGTTTCCCGGTGGGCTTCGTGGGCGCAGCCGAGTCGAAGGCCGAACTGGCACGCAACCCGCGCGGCGTTCCGTTCCTGACGCTCAGGGGCCGGCGCGGAGGCTCGGCCATCGCCGCAGCGGCGCTGAACGGGCTGGCGGCGGGGCTGGAGGCGCCGCGATGAAGCCGTGGCTTACCGTCATCGGCATCGGCGAGGACGGCATGGCCGGCCTCTCCGCCGCCGCGCGCCGCCTGGTCGAGGGTGCCGAAGTGATCGTGGGCGGCGACCGGCACCAGTCGCTCGCGCCGGACGTGAAGGCCGAACGGATCACCTGGCCCTCGCCCTTCGACGCGCTGATCGAGACCTTGAAGGCGCAGAGGGGCCGCCGGATCGTGGTGCTCGTGACGGGCGACCCGCTCTGGTATTCGGTCGGCGCGCGGCTGTTGAAGGCGATCCCGGCGGCGGAGATCGCGTTCCACCCGCAGCTTTCCGCCTTCCAGTGGGCCGCCAGCCGCATGGGCTGGTCGCTGGCGGATGTCGAGACGCTGACCGCCCATGGCCGCGACGCCGCGCAGGTAGTTCCGTATTTCTGGCCCGGCGCGCGGCTGATCATCCTGACGGCGGGCAGCCAGACCCCGGGCGAGATCGCCCGTCTGCTGGCGGCGCGCGGCTATGGCGCCTCGGCGATGACGGTGCTGGCGAGCCTCGGCGGGCCGGAGGAGCGGCGGATCGATGGGGTTGCGGGGGATTGGGCGAACCATGACCCGATTGACGAGATACCAGCGTTCCACACCCTCGCGGTGGCCTGCGCGGGCGCGCCGAAGCCCCTGCTCTCGCGCCTGCCGGGCCTGCCGGACGAGGCCTTTGCCTCGGACGGGGTGATGACCAAACGCGAGGTCCGCGCGGTGACGCTGGCGCGGCTGATGCCGGCGCGGGGCGAGGTGCTGTGGGATATCGGCTGCGGCTGCGGATCGGTCGCGGTCGAGTGGATGCGGGCGGCGGCGGATGCTCTGGCGGTCGGGATCGACCCGAAGCCCGACCGGCTGGAACTGGCGCGCCGGAACGCCCTGGCGCTGGGCGCGCCGAAGCTGGAACTGCTGGAGGGCCGCGCGCCCGAGGCGCTGGCGCTGATCCCTTCCCCTGCCCCGGCGCGGACCGATCTGCGCCGCCCGAACGCGGTTTTCATCGGCGGCGGGCTGAGCCGCGAGACGGTGACGCGCTGCCTGATGGCCCTGCGCCCAGGCGGGCGATTGGTGGCCAATGCGGTGACGCTGGACTCCGAGGCGCTGTTGATCGCGCTCCACCGCGAACTCGGCGGCGACCTGACCCGGATCGGGATCGACCGCGCCGCGCCGCTCGGCGAGCTGACCGGCTGGCGCCCCGCCATGCCGGTGGTGCAGTGGAGCCTGATGGCATGACCGGCACGCTCTACGGCATCGGCGTCGGCCCCGGCGATCCGGAGCTGATGACCCTGAAGGCGCACCGGCTGATCGCGGCGGCGAAGGTGGTCGCCTATCCCGCCCCCGACAGCGGCGCAAGCTTCGCGCGTGCCATCGCCGCCGGCGCGATTCCGGCGGGGGCGGAGGAAATTCCCATGATCGTGCCGATGCGCGCGGCCCGCTTCCCGGCGCAGGAGGTTTATGCCGGCGCCGCCGAGAAGATCGCCGCGCATCTGGGTGCGGGCACCGACGTGGCGGTGCTGTGCGAGGGCGACCCCTTCTTCTACGGCTCGTTCATGTATCTGTTCGCCCGGCTGGCCGAGCGGTTCCCGGTGGAGAT
Organism: Thermohalobaculum sp.; assembly: GCA_035458445.1. GTDB lineage: Bacteria > Pseudomonadota > Alphaproteobacteria > Rhodobacterales > Rhodobacteraceae > Thermohalobaculum. Next base: position 7,444 of record DATHZU010000096.1, read on the forward strand.
CGTGCCCGGTGTCAGTTCGCTGACCGCCTGCGCGGCGGCGATGAAGTGGCCCCTGACGGCGCGCAACGACGTTCTGACGGTGCTGCCGGGGCCATTGCCGGACAGCGAACTGAGGGCGCGGATCGATGCGGCACAGGCCATCGCCATCATGAAGGTGGGCCGCCATCTGCCGCGCATCCGGGCGCTGCTGGAGGGGATGGGCCTGACCGGCAATGCCGGCTATGTGGCACGCGCGAGCCTGGGCGACGAGCGGGTCTGCCCGCTGGCCGAGGCACCGGAAAGCGCGCCTTATTTCTCGATGATCCTGATCTACAAGGGGGACGATCCTTGGCTGACCTGACCCCCCGCGAAAAAACGCCGGTCGTCGTCTGCCTGTCGCGCTCGGGCGAGGCGATGGCCCACCGCGTGGCCGGGGCGCTGGGCGCGCCTGTGCATGGGCGCGAGGGCCGTGTCGGGAAGGCCGACGCCTTCTTCGCCAATGCGCTGGACCATGTGCGCAGCCTCTTCGCCGCCCGGGTGCCGGTGGTGGGTGTCTGCGCGGCGGGTATACTGGTGCGCGCCGTCGCGCCGCTGCTGTCCGACAAGCGGGCCGAGCCGCCGGTGGTGGCGGTGGCCGAGGATGGCTCGGTGGTGGTGCCGCTGCTGGGCGGGCACCGCGGCGCCAACAGGCTGGCGCGGCAGATCGCCGAATTGCTGGAGGCGAAGGCCGCCGTCACCACGGCGGGCGACATCGCGCTCGGCGTGGCGCTGGACGAGCCGCCCCCGGGCTGGCGGCTGGCAAACCCGGAGGACGCCAAGGGGGTGATGGCGGCGCTTCTGAGCGGGGTAGAGGCGAGGGTCGAAGGCGAACTGCCGTGGCTGCCGTCGCGCGCCCCCTCCCTGTCCCTCCCCCTTTCAGGGAGAGGGGACGCCAGCGGTGAGGACGTGACCCTGATAGCCACCGTGGAGCCCGTGGCGGGAACGGCACGGCGGCTGGTGTTCCATCCGCAGGTCTTCGCGCTGGGCGTCGGATGCGCGCGGAACTGTCCGGCGGGCGAGATGGCGGAGTTGGTTGACCGGGCCCTGGCGGAAGCGGAGATCGCGCCCGGCGCCGTCGCGGGGGTGTTCTCGCTGGACCTGAAGGCGGACGAGCCGGCGGTGAATGCGCTGGCGCGGCGTCTGGGGGTGCCGGTCCGGGTGTTCGATGCGGCGCGGCTGGAGACCGAGGCGCCGCGGCTGGCCAATCCCTCGGACGTGGTCTTCGCCGAGGTCGGCTGCCACGGCGTCGCCGAGGGGGCGGCGCTGGCGGGTGCCGGGCCGGATGCCGTGCTGGCGGTGGCGAAGCGCAAATCCGCCAACGCCACGGTAGCGCTGGCCCGGGCGCCCGCGCCGATCGTGGAGCTGCCCGGGCGGGCGCGGGGCCGGGTCTCGCTGGTCGGCATCGGGCCGGGACAGGCGGAATGGCGCACGCCGGAGGCCTCGCGGCTGGTGGCCGAGGCGGACGAACTGGTGGGCTATGGCCTCTATATCGACCTGCTGGGGCCGCTGGCGGCGGGCAAGCCGCGGCGCGACTTTCCGCTGGGCGGCGAGGAGGATCGCTGCCGTTATGCGCTGGAGCGGGCGGGCGAAGGCATCGACGTGGCGCTGATCTGCTCGGGCGATGCCGGCATCTACGCCATGGGGGCGCTGGTCTTCGAGTTGCTGGACCGGGCGCCCGGGCAGGGCGGCGTTTCCGACGCGGCGCGCCGGGTCGAGGTGGTGTCGGCGCCCGGCGTCTCGGCGCTTCAGGCTGCGGCGGCACGGGCCGGGGCGCCGCTGGGGCATGATTTCTGCGCCATCTCGCTCAGCGACCTGCTGACCCCGCGCGAAGACATCGTCCGGCGCATCCGGGCGGCGGCGGAGGGGGATTTCGTCATCGCCTTCTACAACCCGGTCTCGATGCGCCGCCGGACCCTGCTGGCCGAGGCGCGCGACATGCTGCTGGCACACCGCCCGGACGATACGCCGGTTCTGCTGGCTTCCAGTCTGGGGCGGCCGGAGGAGAAGCTGGTCTATCGCCGCCTTGCCGATCTGCAAGTCGACGAGGTCGACATGCTGACCG
>DATHZU010000097.1:0-8430 GCA_035458445.1 Thermohalobaculum sp.
CCCGCGGGCTGGACGTGATGGAGCACAGCTCGCTGGTGCTGGAAGGCCCGGCGAACGCCGCCAAGATCGCCGCCGGGGCATGCCTCGGCTACATGGACTTCCGCTATGCCAGCCTGAACTGGCGTGACAGCCGTCCCCGGCTGGCCGCCTGGTACCAGCTCTTCGCCGCCACTCCGGCGATGCAGGCGACGGCGATCCCGGCAGACGCGAAATAGGTCCGCGCGATTGAGTATCCCCTGGGCCGAGATCGCGACGGCGCTGGCCTTCTTCGGGGCCAATGTGCTGTCGCCGGGGCCCAACGTGTTCAATACCATCGCCATCGCGCTCGGCTCGGGCCGCCGGGCGGCGCTGGCGGTGGTGCCCGCGGTGGCGCTGGGGGTGCTGGTCTGGGCCTCGGCGGCGGTGCTGGGCGCGGCAGTGCTGTTCCGGCAGTTCCCGGCGGCGAAGACCGCGCTGACCGCGCTGGGGGGCGCGCTGCTGATCTGGTTCGCCTCGCGCTATCTCCACCGCGCCTGGAACTGGTCGTTGCAGGTGGGCAAGAACCGGGTGGTCACGCCGCGGCAGGCTTTCGCGATCACGCTGGGAATCCTCGCCACCAATCCCAAGGCGCTGACCACCTGGCTGGTGCTGATCTCGATCTTCCCGGCGGGCCGGGCAGGGGCGGTGGGCATCACCGCGATGATCCTGGGAGCGGTGGTGGTGGCGGCGCTGGGCCACCTGGCCTATGCGCTCGCCTTCTCGACACGACGGGCGGCGCAGGCCTATGCCCGCATGGGCCGCTGGATCAATGCCGGGGTGGGCTGCTTCTTCCTGTCGCTGGGGGTGACGCTGCTGCTGCGCGTGGCCGGCCTGCTGGCCTGACGCAACGACCGGTCCGGTTCGCGAACCGCTGGCAACCCCTGGAAAATTCGAGTACGCAGCCTTGATGGAAAAGAAGGCCTCAAACCGGCGGCTCGTGGCCATTCTGGCGGCCGATGTGGTCGGCTATTCGCGCCTGATGGGCGCCGACGATGCCGGCACGCTGGCGGCGCTGCGGCACCACCGCGAGACCCTGTTCAACCCGGCGGTCGAGGCCCATAACGGCCGGGTGGTCAAGCTGATCGGCGACGGCACCCTGGTCGAGTTCGCCAGCGTGGTCGATGCCGTCGCCTGCGCCCTGGAGATCCAGCGCGCCGTCGCCGAGGCGGCGAAGTCCGGCGACCGCGCCATCACGCTGCGCATCGGCGTCAATCTGGGCGACATCATCATCGACGGCAACGATATCTACGGCGACGGCGTCAATGTCGCTGCCCGGCTGGAAGCCCTGGCCGAGCCCGGGGGCGTTTGCGTCTCGTCCATTGTCAACGAAAGCGTCGGCAACCGGGCGGGCGCCGCCTTCACCGATGCGGGCGAGGTGAGCGTCAAGAACATCGACCGCCCCATCCGGGTCTGGAAATGGCACCCGGACGGAATCGCGCCGGTGCCCCGGCCAATCCCGGCCGATGTTCCGCTGGCCCTGCCGGACAGGCCCTCGATTGCCGTCCTGCCCTTCACCAACATGTCCGGCGATCCGGAGCAGGAATACTTCGCCGACGGGCTGACCGAGGACATTATCACCGGCCTGTCGCGGGTGCGCAGCCTCTTCGTCATCGCCCGCAACTCGGTCTTCGTCTACAAGGGCCGCGCGGTCTCCGTGGCGCAGGTAGGGCAGGACCTCGGCGTGCGCTACGTGCTGGAAGGCAGCCTGCGCAAATCCAGCAACCGGGTCCGCATCACCGCCCAGCTCATCGAGGCGGCCACCGACCACCATGTCTGGGCCGAGAAATTCGACCGCGAGCTGGTCGAGATTTTCGACCTGCAGGACGAGATCACCCGAAACGTGGTCGCCTCCACCCAGACCCAGATCATGCTGGCGGAAGGTGGTTCCACGCGCCGGGCAACGCCGAACGACCTCGATCTCTGGAGCCTGGTGAATCGCTCGATAGCCCGGATCCACGAGCTGACCCCGGAGTCGCACGCTGACGCAAAGGGGCTCGCGCAGCGCGCCTTGGATATCGATCCAAAATGCGGTCCCGCCTGGCGATGCCTGTCTATTGTCCTCTACCACGAGGCGCATATGCTGACGGCGTCAGACTATGACGCTACCCTGGTAAAGGCGCTCGAATCCGCCGAGCGGTCGGTCGCACTCGACCGCAACGATGAATATGCCCACTGGAACCTGGGCAACGTCCTGGTCGCGCTGCGCCGCTATGACCGCGGCATCTCCGCGCTGCAGCGGGCGATCGAGATCAATCCCAATTACTCGACTGCCTCCGGCAGCCTCGGCACCTCGCTCTGCTATGCCGGACGCGCCGCGGAAGGGATCGAGCTGAACGAGATCGCGATCCGGTCCGACCCTTTGAATCCCAGCATCTTCTTCCGCTATTCCGGACTGGCGCTGGGCCACTACCTCATGGGCGACTACGCCCAGGCGGCCGAATGGGCTCGCAAATCCGTGCAACGCAACCGCGCGTGGTATCTGGGGCATGTCTATCTGCTGGCCGCGCTTGCCCAACTGGGCCGGACGGAGGAGGCCGAGGCCGCCCGGCAGGAATACCAGACCCTGTTCCCGCGCGCCGTGATTTCCGATCTGGCCCGCCTCCCGATCAAGAACCCCGGCGACGTCGAAGACCTCGCCGCCGCGCTCCGCAAGGCCGGCCTGCCCGAGTGACCGGCGGCGGTTTCGTACCGCCACGCCGGAAATGCCGCAGCCCCTGTCGCAAATCTCGCCGGACGGATTGCATGCGGTTGCTAGATTGCCCCCGACGATCAGGGGACGGCCAAGGATTGAATCGGGTCCGATCTCTGGTATACCAGACGCGAAAACCCGCCGCGCGGCCACAGGGATGTATATGATGAGCGACAAGATCAAGTTCACCCTCGACGGCAAGCAGGTCGAGGCCGCCCCCGGCGAGACCATCTGGCAGGTCGCCAAGCGGCAGGGCACCCTGATCCCGCATCTCTGCCACAAGGACGCGCCCGGCTACCGCAGCGACGGCAACTGCCGCGCCTGCATGGTCGAGATCGACGGCGAGCGGGTGCTGGCCGCCTCGTGCATCCGCACCCCCACCCCCGACATGGTGGTCAAGTCCCAGTCCGACCGCGCCGCGAAGGCGCGCAAGATGGTGGTCGAGATGCTGGTCGCCGACCAGCCCGCCCGCGACGACGCCCATGACAGGTCCTCGCATCTCTGGGACATGGCCGACCTGCAGGGCGTCTCGACCAGCCGCTTCCCGAAGATCGAGCACGACCGCATCCCGCTCTTGGACGACAGCCACGTGGCCATGCGCGTCAATCTGGACGCCTGCATCCACTGCAACCTCTGCGTCCGCGCCTGCCGCGAGGTCCAGGTCAACGACGTGATCGGCATGGCGGGGCGCGGCCACGACGCGCAGATCGTCTTCGACATGAACGACCCAATGGGCGCCTCGACCTGCGTCGCCTGCGGCGAATGCGTCCAGGCCTGCCCCACCGGCGCGCTGATGCCCGCCACCGTGCTGGACGCCGCCCAGAAGGGCGACAGCGAGGACTACGACCGCGAGGTCGAATCGGTCTGCCCCTATTGCGGCGTCGGCTGCCAGCTTTCGTTCAAGATCAAGAACGACAAGATCGTCTATGTGGAAGGCGCGGGTGGCCCGGCCAACGAGAACCGCCTCTGCGTCAAGGGCCGCTTCGGCTTCGACTACGTCTCGCACCCGCACCGGCTGACGAAGCCCTTGATCCGCCGCGCCGACGCCCCCGCCAAGGGCCTGAACGTCGATCCCTCGAACCCCTTCACCCATTTCCGCGAGGCGAGCTGGGACGAGGCGATGGATGCCGCCGCCGGGGGGCTGGCCAGGCTGCGCGAGGCCCATGGCGGCCAGTCGGTCGCGGGCTTCGGCTCGGCCAAGTGCTCGAACGAGGAAGCCTATCTGTTCCAGAAGCTGATCCGTCAGGGCTTTGGCCATAACAATGTCGACCATTGCACCCGGCTCTGCCACGCCTCCTCGGTTGCCGCGCTGATCGAGAATATCGGCTCGGGCGCGGTGACCGCCACCTTCAACGAGATCGAGAACGCCGACGTGGCCATCGCCATCGGCTGCAACCCGATCGAGAACCACCCCGTCGCCGCCACCTATTTCAAGCAGTTCACCAAGCGCGGCGGCAAGCTGATCGTGATGGACCCGCGCGGCGTCGGCCTGGGCCGCTACGCCGCCCACCGCCTCAAGTTCCGCCCCGGCACCGACGTGGCGATGCTGAACGCGATCATGAACGTGATCGTCGAGGAGGAGCTCTACGACCGCCAGTACATCGCCGCGATGACCGAGGGCTTCGAGGAACTGAAGACCCACCTCAAGGACTTCACACCCGAGAAGATGGCGCCCTTGTGCGGCATCGACGCCGGGACTCTTCGTGACGTCGCGCGGATGTTTGCCGGCGCCAAGGCGGCGATGATCTTCTGGGGCATGGGAATCTCGCAGCACATCCACGGCACCGACAATTCGCGCTGCCTGATCTCGCTGGCGCTGATGTGCGGCCAGGTCGGCCGCCCCGGCGCCGGGCTGCACCCGCTGCGCGGCCAGAACAACGTGCAGGGCGCCTCCGACGCGGGCCTGATCCCGATGTTCCTGCCGGATTACCAGAGCGTCAAGCAGGGTCCGGTGCGCGATCTGTTCAAGGGCATCTGGGGCACCGAGACCCATGACCAGCCGGGCCTGACCGTGGTCGAGATCATGGACGCGGTCCATGCGGACAAGATCAAGGGCATGTATATCCTGGGCGAGAACCCGGCCATGTCCGACCCGGATGTGGAACACGCCCGCCACGCGCTGGCGCATCTGGAACACCTGGTGGTGCAGGACATCTTCCTGACCGAGACCGCGAACTATGCCGACGTGATCCTGCCCGCCACCGCCTGGGCCGAGAAGACCGGCACGGTGACCAACACCAACCGCCAGGTCCAGATGGGCCGCCCCGCGGTGCCGCCCCCGGGCGAGGCGCGCGAGGACTGGGCGATCACGGTCGATCTGGCCAAACGGCTGGGCCTCGACTGGAACTACAGCCACCCGCGCGAGGTCTTCGCCGAGATGAAGCGTTCGATGAAGTCGCTGGACAACATCACCTGGGACCGGCTCGAGGCGCAGAACGTGGTGACCTATCCCTCGCTGTCGCCCGAGGACCCGGGCCAGCCCATCGTCTTCGGCGACCGCTTCCCGCGCCCCGAGGGCCGGGCCAAGTTCACCCCCGCCTCCATCGTCGCGCCCGCCGAGACCCCGGATGCCGACTACCCGATGATCCTGACCACCGGGCGGCAGCTGGAGCACTGGCACACCGGCTCGATGACCCGGCGCGCCACCGTGCTGGACGCGGTGGAACCGGAAGCCAACGCCTCGCTGCACCCGGCGACGCTGCGCGCCATGGGCATTGCCCCCGGCGAGATGATCGAGATCGCCACGCGGCGCGGCACCATCCGCATCATGGCCCGCGCCGACCGGGCGGTGGCCGAGGACATGGTCTTCGTGCCCTTCGCCTATGTCGAGGCGGCGGCGAACGTGCTGACCAACCCCCAGCTCGACCCCTACGGCAAGATCCCGGAGTTCAAGTTCGCCGCCTGCCGGGTGACGAAGGCGGAAGGGGCGATGGCGGCGGAGTAACCGGGCCCCCTCTCTGTCTCTCCCTCTGGCAGGGGGAGAGGACGCCCGCCCGCACCGTTGGCGACCGGGTCCCCCTCCCCTGCAAGGGGAGGGATCGGGGAGGGGTCTTGCAGCGATGCCACCCATGCACAGACGCCGAATCTCAGGAGCAATCTCTACGCCGTCCGGTGCGCGAAGTGGCTCGACACTTCTCGATTCGTCGCGCGCTTTCTGTAGGGCCGACTTCAGCCCGCCATTTTAGGTGCGTGGCGGGTTGAAACCCCGCCCTACGCAAACACGGCAACGGCGCACTCCCCGATGCGCGGGGCGTTAACCATGAATCTCAATGAATCGACTTTTCCCGTGATATCAACGGCTTGACCCCTTGCTCAAGTGTGAGCACACCGCCCAAGGCGCCTTTCAGACGTCTTGGCGGGCGGCCTGGAACCAGCCCAGCCCGTCCTCGGTCCGGCCCTTGGGGCGGTACTCGCAGCCCACATAGCCGTCATAACCCAGGCGGTCGATCTCGGCGAAGAGGTGCGGGTAGTTGACCTCGCCCCCGTCCGGCTCGTGCCGGTCCGGAACCCCGGCGATCTGGATATGGGCGATCCGGGGCATCAGCCGCTCCAGCCGCCGGGTCAGGTCGCCCTCCATGATCTGGGCGTGGTAGAGGTCGAACTGCAGCCCCAGATTGGGCGCCCCCACGGCCTCGAGCACCGCCACGCCGTCGGTCGAGTTGTTCAGGTGATAGCCCGGCATGTCGCGGCTGTTGATCGGCTCGATGCACAGCCTCAGCGCCCCCGCCGCCTCGGCCGCCCAGGCGAGGTTCGCGACATAGCGCGCCCGCGCCTCGGCGCCCTCGGCCAGCCCCGCCATGATGTGCAGGCGCCCCGGCTTCAGCACCGCTGCATAGTCCAGCGCCAGCCGGAACGCGTCGCAGAACTCGCCCTCGCGCCCCGCCAGCGAGGCCAGCCCGCGCTCGCCGCCGTCCCAGTCGCCCGGCGGCGCGTTGAACAGCGCCATCGCCAGCCCGTTGCGGTCCAGCGCCCCGCGGATCTCGCTGGCCGGATGGGCGTAGGGGAACAGGAACTCCACCGCCTCGAACCCGGCCGCTGCGGCGGCGTCGAACCGCTCCATGAAGGGGCGCTCGGTGAACATCATCGACAGGTTGGCGGCGAAACGGGGCATCGGGATCAGACCTTCAGTCTATGCGCGGCCATCCGCTGGTAATGCGGCTGGCACTCGGCGACAATCCCCTCCAGCCCTGCCGGCACCGGCCCCGGCGGCGTGTAGCCGGCAAAGCCGGTGGACCGGTTCACCCGCCCGTACCAATGGGCCGCCCAGACCCCGTCGCTGTCGCGCGGCCCGGCGGGCCAGGACAGCATCGCCGGGTCGAAGGGCACGCCCAGCGCCGCGCAGAGAGCCCGGAGCGCGGCCTCCGGCGCCTCCAGCACGTCACGGGACTCGATCACCGGCGGCGCGGCACCGGCGGTCTGGCAGACATGGTCGAACAGTTCCGCCTGCCGCCGGAAGCCCAGATCGTCGGCCCCCATCTGCGGCCAGCCCTTGTGGAACGAGGCCGCCACCGCCTCGGGCGGGCGGATCAGGAAGGCATGGCGGCATGCGGCCATCCAGCCGAGCGGTGCGCGCGGCACCATGTGCTGGCACATGTGTTTCTGGAAATGGATCGGCGCCTTGACGCCGCCCGCGCAGAACGCGGCGACCGTCTGCCAGTCGGTAGGCTGCGCCGCCAGCACCTCGGCCCGCATCGGGTGGTCCAGCCCGGTCTCGGCCAGATAGCAGGCATAGAAAGGCTCGTCCGTCACCTGCGTGTCGGCGCGGTTCTCCCAGGCGCGCATCATCGCTGTCGAGATGTTGCGCGGCCCGGACCACATGGCGATTCGGATGGTCACGCGCGCAAGGGCTTTCGCTGGTTGCTACCGGTACCACGCAAGCGAGAAATCGGCGCCGGTGTCAAGCCAGGCATCGAAATCGCGCAGCAGCCCCATGCGGTGGGCGATCAGGAATTCCCCGGTCGGCGTCACGCGCGTCAGCCGCAGCATCCGGGTCACGCCGGTCAGTCCGGCCACGGCCTCGTCGCGGGCGGAATTCATTTGCACGACCGTCCAGTGCAATTCGGCAATCGTTGCCAGCAGTTTCCGGGCCGCCGTTTGTTCGGCATCGAGGCCGGTCTCGATCGACCGCCGCGCGGCGACACAGGCCTCGGCGAGGAAGGCGACGAAGGAGACACTGCCATCCTGCGGCGCCGGTGCCGAGCGCAGCCGGTAATACTCGCAGGCGATGCCGGTATCGGGAGCAGCGAGGCTGGCGGCGGCGGTGGTGCGCACCCCTGCGGAAGTGCTGACGAGCAGCACAAACAGCACGAAAAGCACTGCACCACGAAGCATGAACCCGGTCACCCCACCAAGCCGACGATGCCCAAAGGCTAGCACAGCATCCCTAATATGTCATGCAATATACTGATTTCTAACATTTATTCCCGTTATGCGGGTGCCGGCCCCCATGGTTCAGCCGACAGGTTGCCAGCGAATTCTAAGAAATGTCGCTCAAGCGCATGGCAATACACGAAAATCCGGGTTCCACTGCGCCTCGCCTGGATGAATTTTTCATAATGCGGTGCAGCATGCCCTGGCGCCACCGCCGGCTTGCCCGGCTCTGCGCCGGTTGCTATAGCGCCGGAGCCATGAGCGATCATCCGCAACCTGCACCGCCGACCGGCATCCCGCGAGCGGCAGGCCGTGACCGGTGGCGCCGGCCGCTGGCCGGGCGGACGGACCGC
>DATHZU010000098.1:0-6130 GCA_035458445.1 Thermohalobaculum sp.
GCTGCTCAAGATCATCGGCGACCGTCTGGCCGAAGCGACCACGGGGGAATGGGTCGACCGCCTGACGCGGGCGGGCCTGCTCGCCAGCCCGATCAACGAATTCGGCGACTGGCTGGCCGAGCCGCAGGTTCAGGCCACGGATGCTGCGCCGCCGGTGCAGGTCACGCCGGATGCCGCGCTGCCGGTGCCGCGGACCCCGGGGCAACGGGCGCAGGCCCGCCCTGCCCCCGGCCTGGGGGCCCATACCGCGGCCGTGCTGCGGGAATTCGGGATCGACTAGCGGGTACCGGCCGCTCAGACGAACTGTGCCACCGGCTCGGGTTCGGGCCGCGCAACCGCCAGCGCCTCCTCCAGCGTGAAGGTCCCGTCGTACAGCGCCCGGCCGACGATGGCGCCCGAGACGTTGTAGAGATACTTGAGCGCCGAGATGTCGTCGAGCGAGCGCGCAAGCCCGCTGGCGATCACCGGGGTCTGGGTCTCGGAGGCGAGCTTGGTGACCAGCGCCATGCTGGATTCATGCTGGTCCAGGTCGCGGTCGATGTCGGTGACCATGAACTGCGAGATCGGCCATCCGGCAAAGTTCCTGATGAACTCGCTGGCTCCGAAAGCGGTTTCCTCGCGCCAGCCGTCGATCATGACCTTGCCCCGCCAGACATCGACGCTGATGACGATCTGGTCCGGATAGGCGTAAGCCAGGTCCTTGACCATCTGCGGCGCCCGCACGGCAGCGGTGCCGACCACCATGTGCCCCGCGCCCGCGTCGGACCACTCATGGGCCTTTTCGGCAGAATTGATGCCGCCGGCCACCTGTACCGAGGCGCCGGTGTGACGGATGATTTCGCGGATCAGCCCCGCATTGTTGTCGGTCCCGGCGACCGCGTCGAGATCGACGACATGCAGCCATTCGGCGCCCGCATGGGCAAAGCCGATGGCGGTCTGCAACGGGTCCACGTCATAGGCGACCGGCTCGTCGATCCGGCCGCGAAGCAGGTTCACGCAACGCCCCCCGCGCAAGGCAATATAGGGATAGATGATCATAGCGAGTCCTCCGCCAATCCGGATGGGTGTCCGTAGACTTGTGCAGAAGCAGCGTGCAACGTCCGTGCCTGCTTGTCGGTCCGTCGCGCCCCTGCAATGGTCCGCGATATGGGGTATGGAATCAAGTCTTGCCTGCCTCAATCGCGACCCTTGAAATGGCCATGGCGACAGGGCGAGACTTCCATCCCGAAACTCGCTGCCAGTTCAGTCCACTACCGGAGGATCGCATGACCGGAACCCGCATCGACCCGCTGTCGCTCAAGTTCTGCGAGCCGCGCTTTTTCGAGGACTTCACCGAGGGCGAGCGATTCTATCTGCCCTCGCGGACCATGACCGAGGGCGTGTTCTCGGCCTTTCAGGCCGCCTCGGGCGACAACCACCCGATCCATTATGACCGGCACTACTGCAAGGCCCATGGCCACCGCGATCTGCTGGCACATGGCTACCAGGTGCTGATCCAGGCCTGCATCGGCGCCGGCGTGCTGCCGCAGATGATGGGGCCGTCGCTGATCGGCTTCATCGAGCAGTCGTCGCGGTTCCTCAAGGGGGTCTATTGCGGCGATACGCTGTACCCGGCGGTCGAGATATCCGGGCTGAAGCCGCAGCGGACCACGGGGGTGATGACCTGCCGGGTGACGGTCCACAACCAGGACGGCGAAATGGTGCTGGAGGGCGAGCAGAAATACCTGCTGCGCATGAGGGCCGCGGCATAGCCCGCGGGGCCGCGACCGGGTTCATCCGCCGATCGCCTTGCACCCGCCGCGCCCGCGTGCAGGTTGGTCGCACGAGCAAGAACTACCGAAGGCCCGGTTGGCCGCAATGCCCGGAGGAACCATGCCCGCCAGTCAGAACGAGAGCGTCGGATTCATCGGCCTCGGCGTAATGGGAGAGCCGATGTGCCGGAACCTGTCGGCCCGCAGCGGCCGGCGGGTCATCGCCTACGACCTGGACCCGGCGCCGCTGGGCAGGCTGGCAGCGGATGGCGTCCTCGCCGCCTCCAGCCTGGCGGAGATCGCCGGAACCGCCTCCGTCATCTTCCTGTCGCTGCCCGGCGGCCCGCAGGTCGAGGCGGTGCTGCGCGGCGCAAACGGGCTGATGGCGCATGGCCGCGCGGGCCAGACCATCGTCGACACATCGACCTCGCCGGTCGATCTCGACCGTGCGCTGGCCGCCGAACTGGCGGCGCTGGGCATCGATTTCGCCGACGCGCCGGTCGCCCGCACCCGGCAGGCGGCGCAGGACGGCACCCTCAGCATCACCGTCGGCGCATCGCCGCAGGTCTTCGCCCGGATCCAGCCGCTGCTGGCCTGCATGGGCAGCGACGTGCTGCATTGCGGGCCCGTCGGCTGCGGCCAGGTGGTCAAGCTGATGAACAACATGGTGCTGTTCCAGACCGTCGCCGCGCTGGCCGAGGCGATGGCCATCGGCGCCGGGTCCGGGGTCGACGAGGCGCTGTTGCTGCGGGCGCTGGGCAACGGCTCGGCCGACAGCTTCGCGCTGCGCAACCATGGCCTGAAGGCGATGCTGCCGCGGGTCTTTCCCGAGTCCGCCTTCCCGACCGACTACGCGATCAAGGACGCGACCTACGGGCTGGCACTGGCCGAATCCGCCGGGATCGAGGCGCCTGGGGCCAAGCAGACGCTTCGCACCCTGCGCCGCGCCAGCGAGGCCGGCATGGGGGCGCAATATTTTCCCGCGCTGCTGCGGGTAGTCGCGGGCGAGGTGTAGACCTATTTAAAAGACAGGTTTGTCAGGACGTGAAAAAATGCAAAGAGTGATTGCTGCGGGGGCGGTGCGGCCACCGAAATGGGGGGGAAGCCGAGATGAGTGATCCCGTGCGCCTGGAGCGCGAGGGCAATATTGGCGTAATCATTGTCGACAATCCCCCCGTGAATGCGTTGGGCATCGCCGTTCGCAAAGGGCTGATGCGGGCCATCGAGGAAGTCGCCGACGACGAGTCGATCGAGGCGGTCGCCCTGATCTGCGAGGGGCGCACGTTCTTCGCCGGTGCCGATATCTCGGAATTCGGCAAGCCGCCGGTGCCGCCGATGCTGCGCGACGTCCACGAGGCGCTGGAGGACTGCCCCGTCCCCGTCGTCGCCGGAATCCACGGCACCGCACTCGGCGGAGGGCTGGAAACCGCGCTCGCCTGCCACTACCGGATCGCCGAGCCCAGCGCGCAGCTCGGGCTGCCCGAGGTCAAGCTCGGCATCCTGCCGGGCGCGGGCGGGACGCAGCGCCTGCCGCGTGTTGTCGGGGTCGAGAAGGCCATCGACATGATCTGCAACGGCGAGCCCATCGGCGCCCGCGAAGCGCGGACCATGGGCGTCGTCGACGAACTGGTCGACGAAGGAACGATACGCGAGGGGACCATCGCCTTCGCCGCCCGCATGGCGGCCGAGGACCGTCCGCTGATCAAGGTCAGCGAACGCGACCGCCTGATCGCCGAGGCGACGCGCAGGCCCGAGCTGTTCCACCACGCCCGGCTGGAATACGCCCGCAGGAAACGCGGCTTCCTGGCCCCGCAGCACTGTATCAGCGCCATCCAGGCCGCGACCGAGATGGACTTCGAGGGCGGCATGCGCCGCGAGCGCGAGCTGTTCGCCGAGCTTCTGCACTCGGACCAGTCCAAGGCGCAGCGCTACTTCTTCTTCGCCGAGCGCCAGGCGAACAAGGTCCCCGACATTCCCCGCGACACCGCCACCCGCAAAGTGGCGAAGGCCGCCGTCATCGGCGCCGGCACGATGGGCCGCGGCATCGCCATGAGCTTTGCCAATGCCGGTATCCCGGTCACGCTGATCGACGCGAAGAAGGATGTGCTGGACCACAGCATCTCCGAGATCGGGCGCAGCTACGACAGTTCCGCCAGCCGCGGGCGAATCTCGGCCGCGGAAGCCGAGACGCGCACCGGGCTGATCAAGGCCAGCATCGAATTCGCCGACATCTCGGACGCGGACCTGGTGATCGAGGCGGTGTTCGAGAACATGAAGCTGAAGAAGGACATCTTCGGCAGGCTCGACACCATGGCCAAGCCCGGCGCGATCCTGGCGACCAACACCTCGACCCTGGACGTGGACGCAATCGCCGCCGCCACGACCCGCGCCGCTTCGGTGATCGGGCTGCATTTCTTCAGCCCGGCCAACGTGATGAAGCTGCTGGAGGTGGTGCGCGGCGCGAAGACCGGCAAGGACGTGGTGGCCACCGCCATGGGCCTGGCAAAGCGGATCGGCAAGGTGCCGGTGCTGTCCGGCGTCTGCGACGGCTTCATCGGCAACCGGATGCTGCACGCCTATTTCGACCAGGCCTTCGCCTTGCTCTACGAGGGCTGCCAGCCGCAGCATGTGGACAAGGCGATCTACGACTTCGGCTTCGCCATGGGCCCCTTTGCGATGTCCGACCTCGCCGGGCTGGACGTCAGCTGGCGCATCCGCAAGGAAAAGGGCCAGAGCCAGCCCATCGCGGACCGGCTCTGCGAGCTTGGCCGGTTCGGCCAGAAGACCGGCGCGGGCTATTACAACTACGGCCCCGACGGCCGCACCCCCTACCCCGACGCCGAGGTCGCCGCCATCGTCGAGGAGGAGGGGCTCAAGCGCCACGGCACCCGCCGCCGGATCGGTGCCGACGAGATCGTCGAGCGCTGCATGCTGGCCCTGGTCAACGAGGGCGCGAAGATCCTCGAGGAAGGCATTGCGCTGCGCGCCTCGGACATCGACGTGGTCTATGTCTATGGCTACAGCTTCCCGGTCTATCGCGGCGGCCCGATGTTCTGGGCCGATCAGATGGGGCTGGAAACGGTGCTCGAGAAGGTCCGGGCCTACCATGCCGCGGGGCACGAGGTCTTCGCCCCGGCGCCGCTGATCGAACGACTGGCCGCCGAGGGCCGCAGCTTTGCCGATCTGGACAAGGGCTGAACCCGCCCGCCGTTGACCGCGACATTCGCGTCCGAGTTGTCGTTCCTGTGGGCGCGATTAGTATTTCAAAAAATACCTTTATAATAGCGTGTTACCAGAATGTTTGAATGCGTTTCAACGAACGCCCAGCCAGGCTTCCCATATGCTCTCACCGCCCGGCTCCGGCTCCATCCACAGCGCGTTCGAAGGCTGCGATTTGCCCGGGAAACCGGAGTTCGAGCGCCTCCGGGGTGATCGGGTTCCCGTCGATCCCGTAGACCGTCGTTTTCGTTTCGCCGCGCATCAGGATCGCGACAGGCCGCTTCGCGCCGTAGAAGGCAATCGAGGTGCCCGGGCCGCGACCGACCGCGCGCTCGGACAGGGCCGCCAGGACAAGCGGCCCGGCCCGGCATATCTCGCCAAGCTCGATCACTGCCGCACCGGGCGGACCAGCAGCCAGGCCAGCCGGGCCGCGGGAGGGACCAGCGAGGCCGGAACGAAGCTGAACATGGCCTCCAGCTCGCCAGAAACCCGCGGCCGCGAGAAATCCGGCCGGATCGAGACCACCAGACTCCGCGCGGGTGGCTGCGAATGGACCAACGCAGCGGCTAGGCCGTACAGCGCGCCGGTATCCGCCGGATCGGGCAGGCCGATATCGGCGTCGACCCTCAGGCGCTCGATACTGATCCGCCGAAGAAAATCCGACAGAATCCGCGGAGCCGCGCCCAGCACCTTGCGAAACCGGCCACCCGTCAGGCGGCCCGGCTTCGCCCGCTTGGCGACCCGGCGCGGCTTGTCCGTCCGCGCGGCTTTGCGCGCGCTATCATGGACCGGGATCCAGGGTGTCAGGCCTCCCAGCAGCCGCGCACCGACACGCAGCCGAAATTCGGGCGCAGTCCGCAGCCTCACATCCAGCGTGATCCGCGTCACCAGCACAATGATTACCACCGCCAACAGGCTGGCCAGTACCGCGACCGGAATCCAGAGGACCTCGGCGAGCATCGGGGCGCCGCTCACTCAGGTTCCTTGCATTTGCAGCCTTTCCGCTCCATCGCCTTTGTGGCGGCCTCGCCGATGGCCTCGACCAGGTTTGCCATCATGCCCCTGACCGACTCGACGCGCGCTCCGCTCTGATCGATGATGATCGCCCCGACAGGCTTGATCCCGCCCCCGGCCCCGGTGCCTCCCCCCCCCCCCATCTT
>DATHZU010000099.1:0-6980 GCA_035458445.1 Thermohalobaculum sp.
AGAATTCGGTGGTTGCAGGAGAGCATCCGCCAAACGGATCAAAAGTTCAATTAAAAATTAGATTTTTTACATCAATATGTTTTTATTGGGAAAAATGCATAATATGGATGCGGGCTGATCTGCAAGGAGAACGCCTTATTCGATGATTTCGAACCTCTCGACATCGATCATTCCGCAGTCGGTGATCTTCAGGCTGGGGATCACCGGCAGGGCCAGGAAGGCCAGTTGCAGGAACGGTTCGTCCAGCGTGGTACCCAGTGCGCGCGCCGCCGCGCGCAGGGCGACGAGCCGGTCTCGGACCTCCTCGAAGCCGGCGAGGCTCATCAGGCCGGCGACCGGCAGCGCCAGCTCGGCGCGAACCTCGCCGCCCTCGGCCACCACGAAGCCGCCCTCGATCTGGCTCAGCCGGTTCGCCGCAACCGCCATGTCGGCCGGGTCGACGCCGACGACGATGATATTGTGGTGGTCGTGGCAGACCGTCGAAGCGATGGCGCCCGACTTCAGCCCGTAGCCCTTGACGAAGCCGGTGGCGATGTTGCCGTTCTTGCCGTGACGCTCGACGACGGCGATCTTCACCAGGTCGCGGGCGATGTCGGCCCGCTTGTCGCCGCCAGCCGGCGATATCTCGGCGTGCAGGTGTTCGGTCAGGATCTTGCCCGGCAGGATACCGATCACATGGGTGGCGGGGTCGTTGGACATTGTGCGGAAGCTCTCGGCGGTGAGGTTCGGCGCCTTGACGCTGGCGCGCGCCACCGGCGGAATGGTCCGGCGCGCCGCGAAGGCGGCGTCATCCACCACGCGCCCGCCCGCCAGCACCAGTTGCGCATGGCAGGCCTCCAGCGTATCCAACGCCACGATATCCGCCCGCCGCCCCGGAGCGATCAGACCCCGGTCCTTCAGCCCGAAGGCCTCGGCGGCGGAGAGGCTGGCAGCGCGGTAGACCGCCAGCGGCGGCGCGCCCAGCGCGATGGCGGTGCGGATCATGTGGTCCAGATGCCCGTGCTCGGCGATGTCGAGCGGATTCCGGTCATCGGTGCAGAGCGCGATATAGGGGGAATTCCGCTCGGTGATGATCCCGGCCAGCGCATGCAGGTCCTTCGAGACCGATCCCTCGCGGATCAGCACCCGCATGCCCTTCCGCAGCTTCTCCAGCGCCTCGGCCTCGCCGGTCGCCTCGTGCTCGGTGCGGATGCCGGCGCTCAGATAGGCGTTGAGGTCTCGCCCGCCCAGCAGCGGCGCGTGGCCGTCGATATGGCGGCCGCGGAAGGCCTCGAGCTTCGCCAGGCAGCCCGGGTCGCGGTGGATGACGCCGGGATAGTTCATGAACTCGGCCAGGCCGATCACCCGGGGGTGGTCCTTCAGCGCCGCCAGCTCGGCGGCCTCGATCCGGGCGCCCGCGGTCTCCATCTCGGTGGACGGCACGCAGGAGGACAGTTGCACCCGGATGTCCATCACCGTCCGCGCAGCAGCGTCGAGGAAGTACTCGATCCCGGCCAGCCCGGCCACATTGGCGATCTCGTGCGGGTCGCAGATTGCGGTGGTGACGCCCAGCGGTGCCACGCAGCGGTCGAACTCGAACGGCGTGACCAGCGAGCTCTCGATATGGAGGTGGGTGTCGATAAAGCCCGGGACCAGGATCAGGCCCGAGACATCGATCACCTCACCCCCGTCATAGGCGGCGTAGGTGCCCACGATGGTGTCGCCGCAGACCGCGACGTCGCCCTCCAGCATGTCGCCGGTGACCAGGTCCAGAACCTTGCCGCCGCGCAGGACGATATCCGCCGGCGCGTCGCCGCGGCCGGCGGCGATGAGGGTCGAGAGGTCCGGTGCCGTCATCGTCGCAGTCTCCCTATTCCGCCGTCTGCATTCCCAGCCGCCGCAAGACCCGGCGCTCGGCCACCACCACGACCTGGTAGAACGCCACCGACAGCAGCACCGAGACCGAGGCCACCGTCCAGATCATCCCATAATCCAGATACCCGCGCGACTGGTTCAGCAGGTTCCCCAGCCCCGTGCCGGTGGCCAGCCATTCGGCGATCATCACCCCCAGCAGGGCGCGCGGCACGGTCAGCCGGGTCGCGGCGAAGAGATAGGGCATCGAGGCGGGGATCGAGACCATGCGCATCTCTGTCCAGGCCGAGGCGCCATAGGCGCGCGGCAGGTCGAGCGCGGTGCGCGGCACCAGCTGCAGCCCCTGCGCAATGGTGACGAAGGCCGGGAAGAAGGTGACCGAGATGGTGATCCACAAGGTCACCGAATAGCCCCGTCCCAGGATCAGCACCAAGAGCGGCGTCAGCGCCACCAGCGGCATGGTCTGGGTGACCAGAGCCACCGGCATGAACGCCCGGGTGAAGGCCGGGATCAGCCGCGACGAGATCGCCAGCAGGAAGGCGAAGCCCAAGCCCGCCACCATGCCCACCAGCGTCATCGGCAGGGTCTGGGCCAGGGCGCCCAGCAGCTTTTCGCGCGCAATGGCCGAGGGCTCGGCGAGGAAGAGGTACTCGAAGACGCCATAGGGGGTCTTGGCGATCAAGTCGGGCACACCGGTGAGCCGGATGAAGGCCCACCAGACGACAAAGGGCAGCGCGATGGCGCCGGCGGTGATCGCGATCCGCGCCAATGGTGCCTCGCGCGCCGCCTCGCCGGGGATGGCGGTGCTCAGCGTCACCGCCCGGCTCGCCCCCAGCATCCGCGCCGAGATCAGGGCGAAGACGAGATACCCGAGCCCGGCGATGGCTGTCGCGACAAGCCCTATGCCCCAGAGCCGGGCCGGCTCGCCGCGCCCCAGCGAGCCCAGCAGGTAGGTCCCAAGGCCCCACCGCCCACCACCGCCGAATTCGGCCAGGATGGCGCCCAGAACCGCGTTGGGGGCGGCGACCCGCAGGCCCGACATGATGGCGGGTACCGCGCCCCGGAACTGCACCCGCCGCATCACCTCCCAGCGCCCGCCGCCATAGGCGCGGACCAGGTCGGCGGCACGGCTGTCGACCTGCGAGAGCCCGACCACCGTGGCGCTCATGGTGACGAAGTAGCAGCCCAGCGCCGCCAGGGTGATACGGGGCGCCATGCCACTCAGTGTCAGCACCAGGATCGGCGCGATGGCGATGGGCGGAAGGGCGAAGACCGCGATGTTGATTCCCCGCGCCAGCCGCAGCGCCATGGGCGAGAGGACGAACAGCACTCCTGCCGCGAT
The DNA here is from genome assembly GCA_035458445.1 of Thermohalobaculum sp. Taxonomy (GTDB): domain Bacteria; phylum Pseudomonadota; class Alphaproteobacteria; order Rhodobacterales; family Rhodobacteraceae; genus Thermohalobaculum. The sequence continues at coordinate 3,194 of DATHZU010000099.1, forward strand.
TCCCAGGAAATTGCCGATCAGGAACCCCGCGCCCGAGGCTTCCAGCGTGGCCATCAGGTGTTCCGGGTAGTCGCCCCGGTCCACCCACAGCCGGATCAGGATCTCGGTGAAGCCGGGCAGGGCGCCGCTCGCCACCAGGTCGAGCCGGCCCACGATCTCCCAGACCGCCAGAAGGATCGCGGTGTTGCGAAGCCCGTGGCCGCGTGCGCCCTCATCCCCCATGCAGCACGCCGGCGATATGATCGTTCAATTCGTGGAACCCGGGCGAGGCAAAGAGCCCGGTCTCGCGCGGGCGGGCGAAGGGGATGTCGATGGTCTCGACGATCCGTCCCGGGTTGCTCGCCATGATCGCCACCCGGTCGGCCAGGAAAACAGCCTCGTCGATGCCGTGGGTGACCAGCAGCGCGGTCGAGCCGGTCTCGGACCAGATGCGCTGCAACTCGACGTTCATCTGCCGGCGGAGGATCTGGTCCAGCGCGCCGAAGGGCTCGTCCATGAACAGCACCGCCGGCGAGGTCACCAGCGCCCGGGCGATGGCCACCCGCTGGCGCATGCCGCCCGAGAGTTCGCCCGGCAGCGAGTCCTCGAACCCCGCCAGCCCCACCAGCCCGATCATCGCGTCTACGGTCTCGCGATGGGCGCCGGGGTCGCGCCCCAGCACCTCCAGCGGCAGCGCCACGTTGCGCCGGACGGTGCGCCAGGGCAGAAGGGCCGCGTCCTGGAACGCGACCCCGGTGACGCCGGAGGCCCGCGCCGCCTCGGGCGGCTGGCCCTCGATCAGCACCGTGCCGGCATCGGCGGCCTCCAGCCCGAGGGCGATGCGCATGATGGTGGACTTGCCGCAGCCCGAAGGCCCGATCAGGGCGGTGAAGGACCCGGGCGGGCAGCCGAGGCTCACCTCCTTCAGAGCCTCGACCGTTTTTCCCCGCCCGTGAAAGGTCTTCGAGACGGCATCGAGCTGAATGCCGTGGGGCTGATCCATCACACCTCGTCCAGAAGAGTGGTGTCGAACATGTCGCGCGTGGCCTTGATGCCCACCTCGGCCAGGGCGTCGATGTTCTTCTGGATCGCTTCCTCGCTCATCGAGAACACCCCGCCCGCCGCCTCGATCAGCGGCTTCTGAGCATTGTTGAAGAATACCTCGTTGTCGATGGTGCGGCCCGTGCCCTTGAACCAGCTGTCGGCCCATTGCGGCGGCCAGGCGTTCGGGTCGGCCAGGTTCTCGTCCCAGCCCTTGCGGCTGGCGCGCAGCCACCCGACCAACTCCTTGCGATTCGAGGCCAGCACCTCCTCGGTCACCACCACGGTGTCGTTGAAGATGGTGAAGCCGAAGTCGTAGAGCAGGAACGAGGTCGCCTCGACCCCCTGCTGGCCGATCGTGTAGGGCACGTTGGTGGTGAAATCCAGCGAGGCGTCGATTTCGCCCTTGATCAGCGGCGTCGGGTCGTAGGCATAGGGCACGATGTTCACGGCCGAGCGGTCGATCCCGTTCAGCTTCAGCATGGCCTCGACCGAGATCACGTTGACCGGCGGCACCGCCAGGGTCCTGCCCACCAGATCGGCGGGCGAGTTGATCGGGTTCGACTTCAGCGAGACGACGCCGATCGGGTTCTTCTGGTACTGGGTGCCGATGATCTTGAACTTGGCGCCCTGCTCGGCGATCGCCTTGATGGTGGTGTCGGGCGTGGTCAGCGCCAGATCGGCCTTGCCGGCGATGATCGAGGATTCGGGGATCACGTCCGGCCCGCCCGACAGGTACTCGAGGTCCAGCCCCTCGTCGGCATAGTAGCCCTTGTCGATACCCAGGAAATACCCCGCGAATTCGGCGTCGTTGATCCAGGCGGCCTGCATCGTGAAGGCCGAGGCCGCCCTGGCGCGGCCCGGCAGGGCGGCGACGGCCATTCCGGCGGCCACGGTGCCGATGAAGCTTCGGCGGTCCAGTGCGATTCTCATTGTTTCTCTCCCTGTTTATGGTTGGACGGTTTCAGGCAAGTCCTTGTATGCGCTGCAGCTCCTGCAAGGGCGGGGTGTCGGCGATCTGCTTCGGATCCAGAAGCGGCCACTTTACCCCCTTCGGTCGCTTCGCCCGGCGCTCGACCCGGTGCAGCTTGCCGGGCGTCGCGATCATGTCCACCAGAATGTCGGTTTCGCTGGGCTGGAGCTTCTCCTCGACCAGCTGGCAATCATGCACCACGGCGACCACGGGCGTGGTTTCGTCCACCAGCCCCAGGTCGGTGAACATGCCCCATTCCAGGTCGAAGAAGCCGTGCCCCTTGCCGAAGCGCACCCCGTCGTCCGAGACTGCCGAGGCTCCCGTCACCATGAAGTCGATGCGTCCGCGGGCGGCGATCTCGGCCAGCGAGACGGGGCGGCAGAAATGCTCCATCCCGTCCAGCCAGGCGGCATAGAGCTCGGCGCCCTCGGGCACCATGCCGGGTTCGAAGAGGACGAAGCCGCGGTAGATGCCGTAGGTCGACATGAAGAAGGGCTTGCGCGCGGCGATCATTCGCCGGCGCAGGTCCACGAGGCAGTTGTCCGGGGTGATGAAGGCGAAGCGGCTGGCCTTGTAGGCGTCCAGCGCCACAACGCGGTCGGTGGCCTGTTCCGAACCCTCGAAATCCGGGATCACCTCGGCGAAGTTCAGGTGGAAGCGGGTGTCGGGCCTGGCGACGTCCTTCAGTTTCGACCAAATTCTCTCGCGAATGATCCCGGAGGTTGACACCGCCACGTCCTCAATGTTGTTTCATCGTTTCATGATCCTGAAACAGCAGTTTCACAAAATCAACCCGATTCGGGAACGGATCTGCCGCAGGGAGGACCCATGGCATCCCGCCTGACGTTGCGCATCCAGGAGCGGCAGTCGCGCCTGACCGGCAGCGAGAAGAAGATCGCCCAGGTGATCCTGGCCAACCAGGGCATCGTCGAGACCCATACGGCCACCGAGCTGGCGCAGCTTGCCGGTGTGTCGAAGGCTACCACGGCACGTTTCTTCCGCGCGTTGGGCTATGCGGATTTCGAGGAGGTCAAGGTTCAGGCCCGCGAGGAGCGCAACCGTACCCAGCCCTACCGGCATACGACCGCGCAGAGCGAGGCCAAGGCGCCCATGGGTCGGACCATCGGCGACCACCTGGCGCTGGAGATTGCCAACCTGACCCGCACTTTCGAGGAGATGCGCCCCGACCTACTGACCGAGGCGGCGCGGCTGATTACCGACGCGCCGCGCGTCTGGTTCCTGGGCATGGGCGCCGAGGAGGGGGTGGCGCGGCTGGGCCGGGCGATCTTCTCGCTGATCCGCCACGACGTGATGCAGCTGGGTGGCAACGAGGGCAGCTGGGCGGCCGAACTGGCGATGACCGGACCGCGCGACGCGCTGGTGCTGCTGACGCTGGACCCGCGCCCGCGCGTTCTGCGCTCGATCCTGGCCTATGCCCGAACCACCCATATGCGCATCGTGACCCTGACGGACCACGCCTACATGGCCCGCGCCCAGCGCTTCTCGGACATCGTGCTGCCCTGCCACGTGGCCAATTACGGCCTGATCCCCACCCATGCGACCCTGGCCAGCCTGCTGCGCCTGATCGCCATCGCCCATGTCAGCCAGGCGTCGGAGACGGCGATCCAGCGTTCCGAGATCATCGAGGCGATCAACGAGGAGCTGGACATCATGCAATGACATCGCCTCGGCTCATCGGCGCGCAGACCGTCAACCGAGCCGCGTGATTTGGACGGTCGTGCACCGGCCCGACGGCTCCACATTCCGAGCCAGCCAGAAAATCACCGCGCCATC
>DATHZU010000100.1:0-14591 GCA_035458445.1 Thermohalobaculum sp.
ATGTCGAAGACGCTGTTGTTGATGGCGAACACGCCGATCGACGAGAAGCCGAGGATCACCGCCGCCAGCATGTACATCCGGATGCGCGTCACCAGCACGAAGACCCGCAGCATCACGGACTGCATCGCCAGCATCATGAAATTGGCGGCGAAGAAGGCGATGAAGATCGAATAGGCCAGCACCGGCTCGTCGCGGATGAAGTTCGGCCCCGGTACCACGTCGTGGATCAGCAGCGCGCCCAGCATGATCGCCGTGGTGATGTCCCCGGGAATGCCCAGCGCCATCATCATGATCAGCGATCCGCCCTCGACGGCGTTGTTCGAGGTCTCCGGCGCGATGATTCCCTGCGGGTTGCCGGTGCCGAAGCTGTCCGGGTCCTTCGACGCCTTCTTGGCCTGGTCATAGGCCACGATATTCGCGATCGAGCCCCCTGCCCCCGGTAAAATGCCGGTGAAGATTCCGATCATTCCCGAGCGAAGCACGGTGGTCCAGTTGCGGACCAATTCGCGAATTGCCCGGCCATGTTCGATGCGGATGCGGATATCGCCCAGGTGGCTCAGCGAGCGGCGCGCGGCCACCGGGTCCCGCACATCCGCCAATAGCTGGCTGAACGCGAAGACGCCGATCAGCACGGCGATGAAGTCGAAGCCGCCCTCGAGCTTGTCGATATCGAAATCGAAACGCGAAATGCCGATCGCCTGATCCTCGCCCACTGTCCTGATCAGCAGGCCGATTGCCGCCGCGATCAGCCCCTTGATCAGGCTCTCGCCGGCCAGGCTCGCGGTCACGGTCAGCGCGAACATCACCAGCATGAAGTAGTCCCAGGGCTGGAACTCCAGCCCCACCCGGCTGAGCTGGGGCGAGAACAGCACCAGCATGATCGCGCCGATCGTGCCGCCGCAGAACGACGACCAGACGCCCAGTCCCAGCGCGAATCCGGGCTGGCCCTTGCGGGTCATCGGGAAGCCGTCGAAGGTGGTCGCCACCGAGGATGGCGTGCCGGGGATGCCGGTCAGAATGCCCGACATCAAACCGCCCGACAGCCCGCCGACCAGCACCGCGACCATGGTCGCGGCCCCTTGCGCAGGCTCCATCGAGAATGTGAAAGGCAGCGTCAGCACCACCGCCATCGCGATGGTGAAGCCCGGTATCGCGCCAGACAGCAGCCCGGCGGCGACACCGATCATCATCAAGGCAAAGGTCTCGATATTGGCCAGGGTTTCGATTGCCCCGAGGATGTTCTCGAAAATCATGCCGCCCCCTCAGTACCGGCCAAGCAGGATGCCGGCGGGCAGGAACACCTTCAGCCCGAAGGTGAAAAGGCTCCACATGCCGCCGATGGTCACCAGAGCGATGACCGCATGCAGCGCCATTTGCCGCGGCGCCCAGCCGCCGAGCGCATTGAGCAGCAGGAAGACGAACAGCACGCCGCCGATCAGCATGCCGAGAACCGGCATCGAAAGCAGATAGGCGAGAAACAGCGCAAAGCACCACAGAACGTTGCGCCACTGCGCGAGGAAGCCCACCACGCCGCCCGGCCCCTCGGCCGGTTGCTCGGCGGGCGCGTCCGGCCCCTGACGAACCGACTGCACCAGATAGACCATGCACAGCGCCGTCAGGATTCCCAGGATGGTGCGCGGCCACAACGCCGGGCTCATCTGGTCTCGGTAGCCCGGCTCGCGGATCTCGACGCTCTGCTGCCAAAAAACCGCGCAGATCACCAGCAGAACGATGGCAACGATCGTGTCGCGGTTGAGGCGCATGGCGGAGCTCCGGCTGCGGCAAGACGAGCGAACTCCGGCGGCATCGCCGCCGGAGTCCAGCTTCGCGAGACCTTACTTCTTGTACATGCCGATCTTGATCGCGACCTTCTCGTAAGCCGCGTAGGTCTTCTCGGCCCACTCGCGGAAGCCCTCGGGCCCGACGAATTCGACATCCGTGCCCTTGGCGTCCATTTCGGCCAGCAGGCCCGGATCCTCGGCAGCAGCCTGGAAGACCCCGGCCCACATGTCGATGATGTCCTTCGGCGTGCCCTTCGGCGCCACGATGCCGCGCACCAGCGAGTACTCCAGATCGACACCCTGCTCCTTCATCGTCGGCATGTCCGGCATGTGCTTCGACCGGTTGGCCGCGGCGATGCCCAGGCCGACCACCTCGCCGGCCTCCATCAGCGCCCGGTTCGACGCGATGTTGACCGAGCCGAGATCGATGGCACCCGACAAGAGCGCGGTGACGCGCTCGGCAGTGCCGTCATAGGGCACATACGAGAACTGCACGCCGGTCAGGTCTTCCAGCAGCAGCCACATGAACTGGCTGGTCGATCCGAAGGTGGCGCCCACCTTGATGGAGCCGGGCGCTGCCTTGGCCGCCGCCTCGACATCGGCCCATGTCTTGTAGCCGGTATTCGGATTGGCGCCGGGGACATCCGGTGTCGAGGTCAGCCGGGCGACGGTCTCGAAACCGTCATACTGGAAATCGATGCGCCCGTTCAGATAGCTGGTGATCGCCGACTGGTGGATGGCGAACAGGGTGCAGCCGTCGGGAGCCGATCCGTGCGCTTCCTTGGCACCCTTGTTGCCGCCCTGGCCGCCCATGGTGACGACCTGGATCTTCGGCTTGATGTCCAGTTCCTGGATCTTCTTCTCGAACACCGAGAAGATCACATGGGTGTCGCCACCCGCGCCCCAGGGCACGATCAATTTTGCGGTCTCGCAAGGGATCTCGGCAGCCGATGCCGCAGTGGCGCCGGCAATCGACAAAGCCGCCGCCGACGCGCACATCATGGAAACTAGTCTTTTCATCTGGTCCTCCCTAGGTGGATCACGCCGCATCGCGCCGTTCTTATATTGGTCTACAGACTGTCCTTTGCCGGGGTGCGGAAACCCGAGCCGGTGTTCACTATAGACGGCACGGGTTCCGCCGCAATAGTGGTAAGGAAACCATTCCACTCCCCGGCAAGACGGGGTTCCACGCAGCCGGAGACCCGACAAAGCATGAGAAACCTAGACCTTCCAGGCCGCTCGCCCGTCCATTCCACCGAAGGCATGGCCTGCACGTCGCAGCCTCTGGCCACCCAGACCGCCATCGACGTGCTGAAGGCCGGGGGCAACGCGCTGGACGCCGCCGTCGCCGCCTGCGCGGTGCAATGCGTGGTCGAGCCTGAATCGACCGGCATCGGGGGTGACTGCTTCTGCCTGTATTCGAAGGGCGGCTCGACGGACATCGTTGCCTATAACGGCTCGGGCCGGGCTCCCGCAGCCGCCTCGGTCGACTGGTACCGCGAGCACGGCATCACCGAGATCGAGTCCGAGACCCCGCATGCCGTCGTCGTTCCGGGCGCCGTCGACGCCTGGGACCGGCTGGTGTCGGACCACGGCACCAGATCGCTGGCCGAGCTGCTGCAACCTGCCATTGGCTATGCCCGCAACGGCTTTCCGGTCCATTCGCGGGTGCATGTGGACTTCGCCAAGAAGGCCGAGTTCCTCAGGCGCAGCGAACACGCGGCACGCATCTTCCTGCCCGGCGCCAATGTCCCGCGCGTCGGCCAGATACTCCGCCAGCCGGACCTGGCAGCGACGCTCGAGCGGATCGCGACGAACGGCCGCGACGAGATGTATACCGGCCAGACCGCCGCCGACATGGTGACCGCCCTGCAGGCCAGGGGCGGCCTGCACACGGCCGAGGATTTCGCCACCGCACGGGGCGAATACGTCACCCCGATCTCGACCAATTTCCGCGGCTACGACGTGCATGAATGCCCGCCGAACGGCCAGGGCGTGATCGCGCTCCTGCTGCTGAACATCCTCAGCGAAATCGATACCGGCGAGGGGCCGATTAGCCTGGACCGCATGCATGCCGAGATCGAGGCCGGGCGTCTTGCCTATGCCGCGCGCAACGCCTGGGTCGCCGACCCCGCCATGGCCGATGTGCCGGTCGAGGCGCTGCTGTCGCCCGCCTATGCCGACAAGCTGCGCGCCGCCATCGACCCGGCCCGCGCGACCGAGCGTCCGGCGCCGCTGGCCCTGCCGAAACACAACAGCACCGTCTACATCTCGGTGGTCGACCGCGACCGCAACTGCTGCTCGTTCATCAACACCCTGTTCGACAATTTCGGCTCGGGGATCTGCACGCCGTCGGGTGTCCTGCTGACTAACCGGGCGACCGGGTTCAACCTGGACCCGGACAGCCCGAACCGGATCGAAGGCGGCAAACGGCCGCTGCACACCATCATCCCCGGCATGGTCTCGAAGGGGGACAAGGTCGTGATGCCCTTCGGCGTGATGGGCGGCCAGTACCAGGCCTTCGGCCACATGCAGTTCTTGACCCGGTTCTTCGACTACGGAATGGACATCCAGGAGGCGCAGGACACCCCGCGCTTCTTCCCGGAGCCCTTCGAGGGCCGGGTGGACATCGAATCCGGCGTGCCGCAGCCGATCTTCGATGCCCTCGCCGCGAGGGGGCACAAGGTTGCCCGCCCCGCAAAGCCCCTCGGCGGCAGCCAGGCGATCTGGATCGACTGGGACGAGGGCGTCCTGACCGGCGGCTCCGACCCGCGCAAGGACGGCTGCGCGATGGGGTACTGAGGACCGGCCGATGACCCTTCCCACCGTCGCGATCCTGATGCCCGGCGACATGGGTTCCGGCGTCGGCCGGGCATTCCGCGCCCATGGGATCGAGGTAATCACCTGCCTCGCCGGACGCAGCGAACGGTCGCGCGGCCTGGCGGCGGCGGCGGGCCTGCGCGACGCGGGCAGCCTCGAGGATACCGTCCGCGCCGCGGAGCTGATCCTGTCGATCCTGCCCCCCTCACAGGCGATCGCGCAGGCCGAGGCGGTAGCGGCGGCGATGGCCGCCACCGGCGCCAAGCCGGTCTATGTGGATTGCAACGCCGTCTCGCCCATGACCGTGCGCAAGGTGGCCAGCGCCATCGCCGGGGCCGGCGCGCCGTTCATCGACTGCGGCATCATCGGCCTGCCCCCCGGCAAGTCGCCCGAGACCCGGTTCCACGTCTCCGGCCCCGACACCGCGCCGATGGAGGCGCTCCGCGGCAAGGGCATCAGCGTGTTCCCGATGGGTCCCGAGATCGGCCGGGCCTCGGCGCTGAAGATGGTCTATGCCGGGCTGACCAAGGGCACCTGGACGCTGCACACCGCCTTGCTGCTGGGCGCCTGGAAGATGGGGGTCTATGACGAGCTCATTGCCGAGTACACCAACAGCCAGGGAGCTGCCCTGAAGGCGATGCGCGACCGCATCCCGCGCCTGCCCACCGATGCCGGCCGCTGGAGCGGCGAAATGGACGAGATCGCCGCCAGCCTGGCCGATGCGGGCGTCCCCTCCGGTTTCCACGAGGCCGCGGCCGAGATTTTCCGGATCATCGACCGCACGCCCTTCGCGGCCGAGACCCGCGAGACCGTCGATATGTCGCGCACGATGGAACAGGCAATCGAGGTCTACGCGAGGTTCCTGAGCCCGGGGAACTGAGCCCCCGGCTTCATTCCTTGGCCAGTTCGATCATCCTGCGGGCAAGCTCGTCGTAGGCGCGCACCCACGCGGCTTCGGCCTCGCTGCTCAGCCTGTCGCCCAGCGACTTGCGCATGGTCCAGATCAGCGCCTCGCCCATCGGCCGGAAGTGCTCGGGCTTGATGCCATAGGCCGAATGGCCCTTCGCGAGCCGCTGCAGATGCGGCGTCAGCGCGACCGGATCGTCTATGTAGTTCAGGATCGCACCCAGTGCGGTCATGAACCGCATGCCCTGCTCTTCGATTTCGTCGCGAAACAGGCTGCGCAGCTCGGGCGCAATGGCGAAAAGGCGCTCGTAGAACATCTGCGATGCCTCGCCCACCCGGGGCTGAAGGGTTGCGAAGCTTTCCCGAACCGCCTCGACCTCCCCGTGACTCAGTATTCTTTGCGCTTTGGTCATGAAACCGCCCCTGCAACGTTCTCCGGCATATGCCGAAACTTCCCATGAAAAGCCGATCGGAATCCTTGATTCATATCAATGGGCGCTGCTAATATGTTCACGTTTTATTCTCATTCCGGAGTGAAGCTCGATGGCCGGAAGCCGTCCACATCCGGGTTCCTCTGCCTTCCCGCATCGCGGGCGCGGCGCCGCGTCGAACGCTGCCGGACGCTACGAGCGGCTTGTCGCCGAGCCCGAAAGCGACGGCTGGGACATCGACGAGGACCTGCCGCCGCTGAAGACCGAGGTGTATCGCGACCGCAGCCGCTCGGTATTGGTCCGCAACACCTCGCCGGACGTGCCCTTCGACCGCTCGGTCAACCCCTACCGGGGCTGCGAGCATGGCTGCACCTACTGCTTCGCACGGCCGAGCCACGCACAGCTGGGCCTCTCGCCGGGGCTGGACTTCGAGACCCGGCTGACTGCCAAGCCCCACGCGCCGCGGCTGCTGGAGGCGGCACTGCGCAAACCCGGCTACAAGGTCGCGCCAATCGCGCTCGGCACCAACACCGACCCCTACCAGCCGGTCGAGAAGCAGTGGCGGATCATGCGCGGCATCCTGGAGGTGCTGTGGGAGCATCGCCATCCGGCGATGATCACCACCAAGGGCGCATTGGTGATGCGCGATCTCGATCTCCTCGGCCGCATGGGCCGCGAGGGGCTGATGCATGTGCAGATATCCCTGACCACGCTCGACCCGCATCTGAGCCGGGCGATGGAGCCCCGCGCCGCCGCCCCCGGGCGCCGCCTGATGATGATCCGGGCCCTGGCGCGCGAGGGCGTGCCGGTGGGGGTCAACCTCGCCCCGGTGATCCCGGCGCTGAACGATCACGAGATCGAGCGGTTGCTGGAGGCCGGGGCAGACGCCGGCGCCGTGCGCGCCGCATATATCGCGCTCCGCCTGCCGCTCGAGGTGGGGCCGCTGTTCCGCGACTGGCTGGAGCGGGTGTTCCCGGACCGCGCGCGGCGGGTGATGGCCAGGGTGCGCGAGCTGCATGGCGGGCGCGACTACGACCCGGCCTGGGGCAAGCGGATGACCGGCGAGGGCGTCCATGCCAGCCTGATCGCCCGGCGCTTCGCGGCCGGGTGCCGCCGCCATGGACTGGACACCGGCACCCGCGAGCTTCGCAACGACCTGTTCCGACTGCCGCCGCGCCCGGGCGACCAGCTTTCTCTGGGAATCTGACAGGCCAGCGAGGGCGGAGGGAAATGGTTAACGCATCTCTCCGGATGTGACGTCAGTCACAGAATCACGAACCCGCGCGGGTATAGACCCGTGCGCACGACCCCATGAAGAAGCGAGCAATTCGATGACCCCTGAAACAGCAAAACTCGTGCAGCACAGCTTCCAGCGGCTGATCGCCGCCAGAAGACTCACAGGTGAGGACTTCATCGTCCGGCTGCTCGACGCGGCTCCGCGGGCGGCCAGCCATATCCCGGCTGGCGCGGCGGACGAGCGGCGGCGGCTGATGGCGGTCCTTGCCTTCACCATCGAGGCCCTCGACGATTTCGAGGTCATGCGCCCGGCGCTCCGCGTGGCAGGCGCCCGGTATCGCGACCTTGGCGTCGGCCCGGTGGAATATGCCCAGTTCGGCGCCGCGCTGATGAGAACCCTCGAGGCCGAGTTCGGCAGAGCCTGGACCCTGGAGCTCCGCGCCGCGTGGTCCGAGGCCTATTCCGCGATCACATCGACGATGCAGACAGTCCAGGAGGACGCGCTCACCGCCGCCTGACCTTGGGAACAGCGGCCCAAGCACCTCCCCTCCCCGGCCGCCTGGCGGCCGGGATTCTTGTTTCGGCAGGCCTGTTCAGACGTCCTTCAATTCGATGACCACGCCGCCGAACGCCTTCGCCGCCAGATTGTAGACCAAGGCACTGATGGCGCCGCCCAGAAACCCCATGATGGCGCCGGCCAGGATGCCCGCTGCCGTCGCGATCAGCCCGCCGCCACCGAACATGCCGAAACCGCCAAACCCTCCGTGCATGCCACCCATCAATCCGAAGAGGATTCCGATCACGCCGAACACGAGGTAGATGGCGGCCAAGACTGCCGCGTAAATCACGCCGAGCCGCAGCGGGTTGATATAGGTCACTTCCTTGCGCATGATCCAGTTCCCTCATCCAGTTTCAGGATTATCGAATTCACCGGCGCGAGCATGACATGAAACCCGGCGGGGCTCCACTCGACTTGAGCGCCGAGGAAGCATTTGCTGGCGGCGGCCACGTCTGTGGGGTCGACGAGGCGGGCCGCGGCCCCTGGGCCGGGCCGGTCGTTGCGGCGGCGGTCGTGCTGGACCGCGGCCGGATCCCGCCGGGGCTGGACGACTCCAAGAAACTGACGGCGCGCCGCCGCGAGGCGCTGTACGAAGCCATCTCGGCCTCGGCCCAGGTCGCAGTCGCCATCGCCACGGTCGCCGAGATCGACCGCCTGAACATCCTGCGCGCCAATGACCTGGCCATGCGCCGGGCGGTCGCCGCGCTGGATCCCGCCCCGGCCGCAGCGCTGATCGACGGCAACCGGGTGCCGCCGGATTTTCCCTGCCCGGCTCAGGCGCTGATAGGCGGCGACGGCCTTTCCCTCTCGGTCGCGGCGGCCTCGATCATCGCCAAGGTGACCCGCGACCGGATGATGGCTGAACTGGCCCGCATGCACCCCGGATATGGCTGGGAAACCAACCAGGGATACGGCACGGCGGCGCACCGGCAGGCGCTCGAACGGCTGGGCGTGACACCACATCATAGACGGTCCTTCGCCCCCATACACAAGATGTTGTGTGAAGAAAATTAAATAACTTCCTGATTCAAAACGATTATTGACTGATTCGATCATTTGAATCATCTTGGCCTCGAATCAGTTGCTTGGGGGCCGGAGATGTCGAAAGCGTTGCACGACAGGATCATCGAAGGGGATTGCGTGGCCAATATGGCGGCGCTGCCCGATGCTTCGATCGATCTGGTGTTCGCCGACCCGCCCTACAACCTTCAGCTCAAGGGCGATTTGCACCGGCCGAACAACAGCTTGGTCGACGCAGTTGACGACGATTGGGATCGCTTCGACAGCTTCGCCGCGTATGACGAATTCACCCGCGCCTGGCTGACCGAGGCGAAGCGAGTTCTGAAACCGGATGGAGCAATCTGGGTAATCGGCTCGTACCACAACATTTTCCGCGTTGGCGCCATCCTTCAGGACCTGGGATTCTGGATCCTGAACGATGTGGTCTGGCGCAAGACCAACCCGATGCCGAACTTCCGCGGCAAACGGTTCTGCAATGCCCACGAGACGCTGATCTGGGCGGCGAAGTCCGAAACCGCGAAGCCCACCTTCAACTACGACGCGCTGAAGGAGCTGAACGAAGGCCTGCAGATGCGCTCGGACTGGACCCTGCCGATCTGCTCCGGCGCCGAGCGCCTGAAGACCGCCGACGGCGAGAAGGCGCATCCGACCCAGAAGCCCGAGTCGCTGCTGCACCGGGTGCTCGTCGGAACGACCAATACCGGCGAGACGGTGCTGGACCCGTTCTTCGGAACCGGCACCACCGGCGCGGTCGCCAAGCGCCTGGGCCGTCACTTCATCGGGCTGGAACGCGACCCCGGCTATGCCGCCGTGGCCCGCGACCGCATCGCCGCGGTGATCCCGCACGACCGCGAGAGCCTGACGGTCGCCACCTCGAAACGCGCCGAGCCGCGCATCCCTTTCGGCGAACTGGTCGAGCGCAAGCTCCTGTCGCCGGGCGAGGTGCTGGTCTCGGTCAATGGCCGCCACACCGCCAAGGTGCGGGCCGACGGCTCGGTGATCGCCGCGCGCACCGCCGGGTCGATCCACAAGGTCGGTGCCGAGCTCGAGGGCGCGCCCTCCTGCAACGGCTGGACCTACTGGCATTTCAAGCGCGACGGACGCCCGGTTCCCATCGACGTCCTGCGCCAGCAGCTTCGCGCCGAGAGGCACGACTGAGGTTAGTCTCCTGCTCGAGACTTCTGCCCGGACCGTTGCCTGCGGTCCCAACTCCAAAGGCCCCCGGAAACGGGGGCCTCTTTTCTTGCCGGAATGCCATCGGTGCGACGGGCCCCGTCAGACACCCTGCAACCAGTCGACCAGGCGCGCGTAGACTGGCTTGCGGAACTCTACCACCTTTTCCAGCACCTCGGCCGGTTCAAACCAATCCTTGTCGACGAATTCGCCCTTGTCCGGCAGCCGGATCTTCAGGTCGTCAGGGGCGTCGAAGAGGAACCAGTACAGCACCTGCCCGCGCCCGGTTTTCGCGTTCCGGTATGCCCGCGGCAATTCGTAGAGTAATGGGCCGCGATATGCCGCGGTAAGCGCGAGCTTCGAGGCGGGGATGCCGGTCTCCTCGGTGATCTCGCGCTTCGCGGCCGTTTCCAGGTCTTCGCTAACCTCGAGCCCGCCTTGCGGGAACTGCCAGCCATCGACCGCGCCCCGGCGCTTGCAGGCCAGGACCTTGCCGTCCGGCCTGCGGATCACCGCGCCGACCCCGGCCCGGAAATGCTGGGTGTCCCGCTTCGGCGTCCCGCGTGCCATGGCGTATTGCCACAGTCCCACTGCCAGTGAGACCCCTGCCAGCGTGGCGAAGACCTCGCAATCCTCGAAGCTCACCCTGATCAGCGCATAGAGCAGCGCCCCGTCGATGATGCCGATGACCTCGGCATAACCGGCGCGCATGATCTTCGACAGGCCCCGGCGCTTCGGCCAGCGCAGCGAATCATCATAGGGATCGAGCTCGGGACAGAGGGCGACCGCCCGATTGCGCAGCCTGTCGCCCATGGTCTTCAGATCATCGGTGACGGTGTTTCGGTGCCGTAGACGCACATAGGTGAGCAGGCCGAAAATCAGCAGCGCGAGCAAAGCCCATTGCGCGACCTGAGTGGTGAACGCCCATGCGTCAGCGGAGGCGCCACCAGCGGGCCGCTCGGTTTTCCAGAGAGTGACGATTGCGGTGGAAACCGCCGAAACCAGGGCGACGAAATAGCCAAACCGGGTTTCGCCGATCGCCTCGTTGCGCTGCAGCTCTTCGCGGATGTAGCGCAGATCGCCGAGGATCAGATCGAGTGGTTCCTTCATGTCCCGGCTCCGTCCTGATGCGCATCGCAGCGCCGGGCGCAAGTATACATCGCCACGCCGCCGGTCCGCCACTCCCTGGCATCGGCGCCCGGCTGGTATCGAACCGGGGTCACGCCCCTGCGGCCGCGCGCCCCAGCCGCGCCGCCTTGGCGAAGACCGTCGGCATCGCCGCCTCGGCTGCAGCCGCATCCAGCGCCGGGCCGTCGATCCACGCCGTTCGGGTCCACATCACGTCCAGGCGCAGGTGGAAATGGGTGAAGGTGTGGCGCACCTCGCCGGCTTCGCGCCAGTCGGCCGCGAAGGGCGGCGCGGGCCGCGGCGCGGCCTCGGCCCAGTCCGTCGTCGGCAGGGCCAGCATGCCGCCCAGCAGGCCGCGGGGCGCGCGGCGTTCGGTCAGCACCCGCCCGGCACCGTCCAGCGCCAGATAGGCGATGCCGCGGCGCACCGGCTTGACCGGTTTTTCGGTCCTGGCGGGCAGGCTCTCGGCGATCCCCTCCGCCCGCGCCCGGCAGGCGCCACGCCAGGGGCAGAGGCCGCAAGCGGGCTTGCGCGGAGTGCAGACGGTCGCGCCCAGGTCCATCACCGCCTGGGCATAGTCGCCCGGCCGCCCGGCAGGCGTCAGCGCGGCGGCATGGGCGCGCAGGCGCTGCTTGACGCCCGGCAGCGGATCGGTCTCGGCATGCAACCGCGCCATCACCCGCTCGACGTTCCCGTCCAGAACCGTGGCCCGCTGCCCGAAGGCGATGGCCGCGATCGCCGCCGCGGTGTAGGGACCGATCCCGGGCAAGGCCCGCAGTCCGTCCTCGGTTTCGGGAAACCGCCCCCCAGCGCCCGCCACCGCAACAGCGCAGCGGTGCAGGTTCCGCGCCCGGGCGTAGTAACCGAGCCCCGCCCAGGCGGCCAGAACATCGTCCAGCGGCGCGGCGGCCAGCGCCTCGACGGTCGGCCAGCGGGCGGTGAAGCCGAGAAAGTAACCGCGAACCGCCGCCACCGTTGTCTGCTGCAGCATTACCTCGCTCAGCCAGACGTGATAGGGGTCGGGACGCGCCTTGCTGCCTGGCGCCATGCGCCACGGCAGGGCGCGGGCATGGCGGTCGTACCAGTCGAGGATCGCTTCGGATAGGGTCTGAGATTGCAAGATTGTGATCTCCGTGGCGCCGCCCTATCTTTCACCGAGACGCTGATCCGTGCCAGTCTGGCGACGGAAGCGCGGCCCCCGGCGCGTGGAATGCCGGAAGGGCCGGAACAGGAGAATGGCGTTGGCGCGCACCGACGGCAAGGTGGCAGACGGAACCCGGCGCGGGCGCGGCTTCGCGAGCGCCAGCGTCACCGCGCGCAAACGCCTCTCCGAGGCGGCCTCCGGCCACGGCTTTGCCGAGCCGGAGGTGCTGCTGCGCTGGGCCGAAGTGGTGGGCGAGACGTTCGCCGACCTCTGCGCACCGGTGAAGGTCACCTACCCGCGCGGCCAGGGCCTGGGCGCGACGCTGGTGGTGCGGGCGCCCGGCGCCCGGGCGCCCGAGATCGAGCATTTGGGGCCGCGAATCGTCGAGCGGGTGAACCGCTTCTACGGCTACCGTGCCGTCGCTCGTATCAAGGTCGTCCAGACCCCGCAGCCTGCGCCCGGCCTCGCCGAGGGCCCGTCACCCTTCGAGGGCCTCGCCGATCCTGCACCCGCCCCGCCCGAACCCGCCGCCGTTGCGCGCGCCGCCGATCTCGCGCGGGATATCCAGAGCGACGCGCTGCGCGCGGCGCTGACCCGGATGGGCGCCCACGTCTTGTCGCGCAAGGCCGCGCCCGCTAAGGACTGACCCGAGCACGTTTTCAGGAGACCCCGATGCAGAATCTGACCGACCGTCGCCAGGCGATTGCGCTGTTCTCCGCGGCAGGCGCCGCCGCTTTGCTGCCCGCATGGACGGCCCGCGCCGAACCGGTGATGGGCGACATCGCGCTCGGCGACGCCAGCGCACCGGTGACGGTAATCGAATATGCCTCGTTCACCTGTCCGCATTGCGCGGCTTTCCACGTGAACACATACCCGAAGCTGAAGGAGGCCTATATCGAGACCGGCAAGGTTCGCTTCATCCTGCGTGAGGTCTACTTCGACCGTTTCGGGCTGTGGGCGTCGATGGCGGCCCGCTGCGGCGGCGAGGCCGGCTTCTACCCGATGGCCGACCAGTTCCTGAAGAACCAGAAGACCTGGGCCAGCGCCGAGCCTGACCTGATCCCCGGCGAGATCAAGAAGATCGCCCGGCTGAACGGCCTGACCGAGGAGCAGTTCAACACCTGCCTCACCGACCAGGACTATGCCAAGGCGCTGATCGAGGGCTATCAGGCCAATGCCAAGGCCGACGACGTGAAATCGACGCCCACTTTCCTGATCAACGGCGAGAAGACGGCCGGCAATCTGCCCTTCGAGGAATTCGCCAAGCTGATCGACAAGCACCTGTAACCGACCCGGCAATCCCCGCCAGATTTAGTGGCTTCCTTGTGGATAACCGCTAGATCGGGCGTGCTTTGCGTTGACAGTCCCGCTTGGGTCCCGCAAACTGCCTGAAAACAACACGAGGCAGGCAGCGCGGGTGCAGTTTACCAAGCTCAGGCTCCAGGGCTTCAAGTCCTTCGTCGATCCGGCGGAACTGGTGATCGCGCCGGGTCTGACCGGCGTCGTCGGGCCGAATGGCTGCGGCAAGTCAAACCTGCTCGAGGCCCTGCGCTGGGTGATGGGCGAGAACCGCCCCACAGCCATGCGCGGCGACGGCATGGAGGACGTGATCTTCGCCGGCGCCGAATCGCGGCCCGCCCGCAACTCGGCCTCGGTCGAGGTGGTGATCGACAACCGCGACCGGCTGGCGCCGGCAGCCTTCAACCATGACGACCTGCTGGAAATCAGCCGCCGCATCACCCGCGAGATCGGCTCGGCCTTCTCGGTCAACGGCAAGCAGGTGCGCGCCCGCGACGTGCAGATGCTGTTCGCCGATGCCTCGACCGGCGCCCATTCCCCGGCCCTGGTGCGCCAGGGACAGATTTCCGAGCTGATCAACGCCAAGCCGAAGGCACGCCGCCGCATCCTCGAGGAGGCCGCGGGCATCTCGGGCCTGTACCAGCGCCGCCACGAGGCCGAGCTCAAGCTCAACGCTGCCGAGACCAACCTGACCCGCGTCGACGACGTGATCGAACAGCTCGAGACCCAGCTCAAGTCGCTGGAGCGGCAGGCTGCGCAGGCCCGGCGCTACCGCGTCGTGGCCGAGGAGCTGCGCCGCGCCGAGGCGGTCCTGCTGTTCCTGCGCTGGCGAATCGCCGACGAGGAGCACAGCGCAGCCGAGCGCGCGCTGACCGAGGGCGTGCGTGCCGCCGCGGCCGCCGAGAGCGATGTCCAGGCCGCTGCCCGCGCCCGCGAAGCGGCGGACCAGGCCATGCCGCCGCTCCGCGAGGAGGAATCCATCGCGGCGGCGCTGAACCAGCGCCTTGCCATCGAGCGCGATCAGCTCGCCGAGCGCGAGATGCGCGCCAAGGCCGAGATCGAGGCGCTGGCAGGCCGGGCACGGCAGCTTTCCA
>DATHZU010000101.1:0-2016 GCA_035458445.1 Thermohalobaculum sp.
AGGCCGAGCCCGTGATCGGCAGGAGCCGCCAGTAGACGCCGAGCCACAGCATCAGCGTCAGCGCGAACCAGAAGCTCGGCATCGCCTGGCCGACGACCGCGATGGTCAGCGCCACGCGGTCGATCAGGCTGTTCGGCCGGATCGCCGCCAGCACGCCGAGCGGTATCGACAGCGCCAGCGCGAAGACCAGCGCGCAGAGCCCGAGCAACATGGTCGTCGGCAGCCGCTCGAAGATCACCTCGGCCACCGGTTTCTTGAGATAGTGCGACTGGCCGAAATCGCCCTGCATGGCACGCAGCAGCCAGTCGGCATACTGCACCAGGATCGGCCGGTCATAGCCGTAATAGGTGCGGATCGCCTCGATGTCCCGCTCGGTCGCGGTCTCGCCCGCCAGCGCCACCGCCGGGTCGCCGGAGAGGTAGATCATCGAGAAGGTGATCAGCGACACGGTGAGCGCCACCAGCACCGCGACTCCCAGCCGTTTCAGCAGGTAGGGCAACATGGCATCGACCCCCGGCGAGCGCCCCGCCGGAAGATCCGGCGGGGCAGTTGTCGTCGGCTATCCGGCGGACCGGATCACTTCCACTTGGCCGCGTAGAAGCGCGGGATCTCGTCCGAGGTGGTCTTGAAGTCGAGATCGTTCGAGTAGACGTAGTACTTGGCGTAGGTGAACATCGGCAGCCAGTACAGCTCGCCCGAAATCCGCGACAGCGCCTTCTGGTACAGGTCCTTGCGCGCCGCCGAATCGGTGGTGGTGCCCGCCTGTGCCAGCCAGTCGACGACCTCCTGGTCCTTCGCCGGGTCGTCACGCCCGCCCGAGAAGAAGTGGCCGGTCGAGGCCGAGGCGTCCGGGATCGAGTTCGAGCCCCAGGTCATGTGGTTGATCGGGGTCTTGCCCTCCCAGACCAGGTCGCGCAGCGCCCGGTATTGCAGGAAGGTCAGGTTGGCCTGGATGCCCACCTTCTTAAGGTCGCCGATCACCGCCTCGGTGTATTCCCGCTGCCGGTAGGCATAGATGTCGAAGGTGAAGCCGTCCGCATAGCCGGCCTCGGCCAGCAGCGCCTTGGCCTTCTCCGGATCATACTCCCATTGCGGCACGTCCGAGGTGCAGCCGAACTGGTCCGGGTGGCAGGCCGCGTGGATCACCTCCGAGGCCGGACCGACCAGGTTGCGGGTGATCGCCTCGCGGTCGATGGCATGGGCCACGGCCGCGCGGACGCGCTTGTCCTTGAAGAACTCCTGCCCCGAGGTGCCCAGCACGTCGAAGGCCAGGTACGAGACGCGCATGGTCTTGGCGTTCTCGACCGTCACCTGGCCGGTGGCCTCCATCTGCTCGGCCTGCTCCTTCGGCACGTCCCAGATCCAGTCCAGCCCGCCGGTCATCATCTCGGCGATCTGGGTGTTGCCTTCCTTGATGGTGCGGAAGTTGATCTTGCCGATCGCCGGCGTGCCCTTCGGGGTGCCGGCCATGTAGGAATCGTTCTTGGCCCACAGCACGTATTCGCCCGCCTTGGACTCGACGAACTTGTAGGGGCCGGTGCCGTTCGGGGCGACCGAGCCGTAGTCCTTCTTGCCGTCGGCGCCCGCCGGGGCGCTGTCGTAATGGCCCTCGGGCACAATGAACACCGCGTTGGCCAGATAGGCGAAGGCCGCCGGGAAGGGCTCCTTCAGGTTGATGCGGACCTTCTGCGGCCCCAGCGCCTCGGCGCTGGCCATCCAGTTGACATTGGCCGAGGTCAGCACGCCGCTGTCTTCGGAGGCCACATGGTTGACCGTGTAGACCACGTCCTCGGAGCCGAAGCTCGACCCGTCATGGAAGGTCACGCCCTCACGCAGCTCCAGTTCCAGGGTCTTGTTGTCGATCCACTCCCAGCCAGTCGCCAGCAGCGGCTCGTAGTCGCCGGTCTCCAGGTTCAGGAACATCAGCCCGTCCCAGCCCAGATGGCCCATGACCACCAGCTCGCGGGTGTTGTTGTAATAGGG
Source organism: Thermohalobaculum sp. (assembly GCA_035458445.1). Classification (GTDB taxonomy): domain Bacteria; phylum Pseudomonadota; class Alphaproteobacteria; order Rhodobacterales; family Rhodobacteraceae; genus Thermohalobaculum. Next base: position 1,984 of record DATHZU010000101.1, read on the forward strand.
GTCGATGACCGCGATCTCGCGGTCAGTCGCCCA
>DATHZU010000102.1:0-14128 GCA_035458445.1 Thermohalobaculum sp.
GCCCCGACCGGCCCACCAGGTCGCCGAGATACAGCAGCCGCATCAGCTTTGCCCCTTCCCCGGCCCCTGCCCGGCGCCGCGCGGCCGGATCAGGCCCTGCTCGGTGACGATGGCGTCCAGCGGCTGGTCGGTCGTCTCGCGCGGCACCGCGTCGACCTGCTGGGCGGAATAGGCGAAGCCGACCGCCAGGGTGCGCCGCCGGGCCCGCAGCCCCTGTAGCGTGCGGTCGTAGAAGCCGCCCCCATAGCCGAGCCGCCAGCCCGCCAGATCGAAGGCCAGGAGCGGTGCGATCAGCAGCTGCGGCTCGAGCCACTCGCCGGAGGCGGGGACCAGCGCGCCGAAGGCGCCCTCGACCATCCGGGCATCCGGGGACCAGGCGCGGAACTTCAGCGGCAGCCCCTGGCCCTCGATCACCGGCACGCAGAGCCGGTGCCCGGCGGCGTGGAGCGCCTCCATCAGCGGCGTCACGTCGATCTCGGTGCGGATCGGGCGGAAGCCCGAGATGACCTCGGCGCCGGTATGCAGCCGCGCGGCCAGGAAATGGTCGCGGGCGGCCAGCGACATCGCCCGGCCGGCGGCAACGTCGTCGGCATGGGCCACCCGGCGCCGGGCGTATATCTCGGTGCGCAGAGCCGCCTTGAGTTCGGTGAGATCGGTCATCCGGGCGCTGTAGCGCGCGCGGCACGGGCGCGCAAGGGATGCTTGGGGGACGGGTGGCGGGCCCGTCGCGACCGTCGAGGCTCCAGATCCTCGCGAGCCTGGAAAACCAGGTGGGCACCAGATGCGTTAGGCCACGGCCAGACGCAGAGCCAGCTCCCGCGAGATGCATTAGGCCACCAGGATTCTGGCCCCTAACGGGAAGGACAGCACCCGCCACCGCGCAAGATAGGGCGCGGCGTGGGGATTTGGAAGAGGGCGCGAATGCGGCAATGCGGCCGGTCAATCCGGCAGAGCACGCCGCGCCCAGCGGATGCCCCTCAGCGACAGCCAGGCCAGCACCGGGCCGGTCAGGATCAGGACCCCCGGCAGGAGCCAGTTCAGGAACCCCTCGGCGATCAGCGCCCGGTCCGGCTGGTCCGGCAGATAGGTGACCGGAACCTTCTCGCCGACGCTGTAGGCGGGCGGGCGCTGGCCGGTGCGGTGGCGGAAGGTAACCTGCTGGCCGACCGGCGTCAGGAAGGTGACGATGGGAAAGAAAGTGGCCTGGCCGCTGGCGCTGGTCGAGGTGCTGGGCTCGAGCTCGATCACCTCGCCGGTGGCGCTGGCGCCGTGGAGCGCCAGGGTGACGTGGAACCGGACCAGATAGAGTCCGGCCGCCGCGAGGCCGATCCCCACGATCAGCGCGATGGGCAGGACCTTGAGCAGCGTCCGGGCTTGCTGGGGCGTGAGATCGTCGCCGGAATCCGTCATCGCAGGATGATGAGGCAGGCCCGCCCGGGCGGCAACGGGCCCCGGCGCCGGATCGATCACTATTCGGTGTGCGGATCGCCCGGGCCGCTCAGGCGCCGGCGCCGTTGGCGGCACCTTCCAGCTGCGCGGCCAGCATGTTGATGCGGCTCGCCAGACGCTCCTGCTGCTCGGGTCCGAACATGTCGGGCGGGTTGGCGCGGCTGTCGGCCAGCTGCTTGGTCTCGGACAGCAGCCGTTCCTTCGCGTCGATCCGGGCATTGGCGTCGTGCAGCTTGTCGGCGATCACCAGCGCCGTCATCAGCAGCAGCCTGCCCTCGGAGATCTGGCTGAACTGGTTGCTGAGCGCGGTTGCCACGGCGTCCAGCAGCGCCGCCAGGCTTTCCAGATGCGCCTCCTCGCCCTCGTCGCAGCCAAGGCGATAGGGACGTCCGGCGATTTCGACTGTTACCTCGGCCATGACCCTCTCCTGCTATCCGTTTTCGCCAGCGGCAACCAGCCCGCGCAGGTCGCGCAGCGCATCGCGGACCGCGCTGGCGGCCTCGGCGCGCAGCCGGGCATCGTCCTCGCGGCTGGCGCGCAGCTCGGCGACCTCGGTCTTCAGCCGGTCGCGCTCGGCGGTCAGTTCGGCGATGCGCGATTCGGCCTGGGCATTGCCCTTGGTGTCGACCAGCCGTGCCACCGCGTCGCCCAGCCGGTCCAGCGCCTTCTCAAGTTCCGACATAGGCCTGTTCCCCGTCTTGCCGCCCGTCTGCCCGCGGGCCGTCGCTGGGGCGAATCATCACCCGATCGACCCGCCGCAGGCAAGCCCCTTAGGCCCGGTTTGCGTCGGAAATCCGGCCAATGCGACCCAAATTCCCCGTTCGTCCCCGATAAGCCGCGCTTTATGCCGCGCCGGAGCCGAGCGGACTTGACCCCCTGCCCCGCGGTGCGCATTTTCGCCGGGCGTTTTCGGGCAGTATCCAGACGGGCCACGCATCGACGCGCGGGCCCGCAGTCCTTTGGGGATCTATCAGTGACAATCGAGACGATGAAAGCCGCCGACCCGCGCCGCTTCGCCATGGCGAATGCGCTGAGAATTCTGGCGATGGACGCGGTGGAACAGGCCCAGTCGGGCCATCCCGGCATGCCGATGGGCATGGCCGACGTGGCAACGGTGCTGTTCGACGGGCATCTGAAGTTCGATGCCTCGGCTCCGGACTGGGCCGACCGCGACCGGTTCGTCCTCAGCGCCGGGCATGGCTCGATGCTGCTCTACGGGCTGCTGCACCTGACCGGCTATGCGGACATGACCCTGGACGAGGTGAAGAACTTCCGCCAGATGGGCGCGCGCACGGCGGGCCACCCGGAATACGGCCATGCGGCGGGGATCGAGACCACCACCGGGCCGCTGGGCCAGGGGCTGGCAAACGCGGTGGGGATGGCGATCGCCGAGGAGAGCCTGCGGGCGCGCTTCGGGCGCAAGGTGGTCGACCACCACACCTGGGTGATCGCCGGCGACGGCTGCCTGATGGAGGGCATCAGCCAGGAGGCGATCACGCTGGCGGGTCGGCAGGCGCTGTCGAAGCTGATCGTGCTGTGGGATGACAACGGCATCTCGATCGACGGCAAGGTCTCGATGTCGGACGCCACCGACCAGCTGGCGCGCTTTGCGGCCAGCGGCTGGGCGACGCGGGCGATCGACGGCCATGACGTGGCCCAGATCGACGCGGCGCTGGACTGGGCGAAGACCTGCAAGCAGCCGGTGCTGATCGCCTGCAAGACCCATATCGGGCTGGGAGCGCCCACCAAGCAGGACACCGCCAAGGCCCATGGCGCGCCGCTGGGGGCCGCCGACATCGCGGGGGCGCGCAAGGCCTATGGCTGGAGCGGCGGGCCCTTCGAGGTGCCGCAAACGATCCGCAAGGACTGGCTGGCGGCGGGCGCGCGCGGCAAGGCGGCGCGGGCCGAGTGGGAGGCGCGGCTGGCCACCCTCTCGGGAGCCAAGCAGGCCGAGTTCGCGCGGGTGATGGCCAACGAGGCGCCGAAGAAGCTGGCCGGTGCGGTGCGGGCGCTGAAGAAGAAGATCGCGGAGGGCGCGCCCTCGGTCGCCACCCGCAAGTCCAGCGAGATGGCGCTGGCGGCGATCAACCCGGTGATGCCCGAGACCATCGGCGGCTCGGCCGACCTGACGGGCTCGAACAACACGCTGACGCCGGACCTCGGCACCTTCGACGTGGGCTCGCGCAAGGGCCGTTACGTCTATTACGGCATCCGCGAGCATGGCATGGCGGCGGCGATGAACGGCATGGCGCTGCATGGGGGCGTGGCGCCCTATGGCGGCACCTTCCTGGTGTTCACCGACTATGCGCGCGGGGCCATGCGGCTGAGTGCGCTGATGGGGCAGCGGGTGGTCTATGTGATGACCCACGACTCCATCGGCCTCGGCGAGGACGGGCCGACCCACCAGCCGGTCGAGCATCTGGCCTCGCTCAGGGCGATGCCGAACATGAACGTCTTCCGCCCCGCCGACACGGTGGAGACGGCGGAGGCCTGGGAGATCGCCCTGTCGTCGCAGGGAACCCCCAGCACGCTGGCGCTGACCCGGCAGAACCTGCCGACGGTCAGGACCAGGCACACCAACCAGAACCTGACGGCGCGCGGCGCCTATGTGCTGGCCGAGGCGGACCACCGGCGCCGCGTGATCCTGCTGGCGACGGGGTCCGAGGTGGCCATCGCGCTGGAGGCGAAGAAGCTGCTGGAGGCGCGCGGCCTCGGCGCCCGGGTGGTCTCGATGCCGTGCTGGGAGCTGTTCGCCGCCCAGGACGAGGCCTACCGCAAGAAGGTGCTGCCGGCGGGGCCGGTCAGGGTCGGCGTCGAGGCGGCGGTCCGGCAGGGCTGGGACCGGTGGCTGCTGGGCGAGCGGGGAGCAGAGAAGAAGGCCGGCTTCGTCGGCATGGAGAGCTTCGGCGCCTCGGCCCCCATTGGCGAGCTCTACAAGCATTTCGGGATCACGGCGGAAGCGGTGGCCGAAAAGGCTCTGGGGCTGATGTGAGGCTTGCGGGGCGGGTGAAGACCCGCCCCCTTGCCCGGGTGTCCAAGGTTGGACATGGGGTTAAAATATTAGGTTTAAACGGTTTTTCGCAGGGCGGGACGGAATGGCGGGGTTTCACCCCGCCCTACTCGAAGGTCTTGCCGGGCGCGTAGCCGGGCATCCGGGTCGCCTTGTCGGTCTTGAGGTTCAGCGAGTAGATCTCGCCGCCCTCGCGGAAATAGGTCCAGCCGCAGTTGAAATCCGGCCCGTACCAGGCGGTGATCCTGAGGCAGAGGATGCCCTCCTCGGTCACGCTCCACTCGCCCGCGCCCGGCTTGCCCTCCCACACATAGGCCATGGCGCCGCCGGGGTCGTAGTAGCCGGCCCCGAGGGTGGCCCAGGTCTCGGTGTTGCCGGACAAGAGCGCGGTGAGCTCCGCCCCGGTGAGCGGGGTGCGCTCCTGCGCGGCGGCGGGGAGCGCAAGGGCGGCGAGCGCGGCGGCGATGGCGAGCGGGCGGGTCATGGCGGCCTCCGTTTATGGGTCGGCGGAGGATAGCGCGGGATCGGGCGGCGCAGGGCCGGAAAGTCGCGCCGGTCACGGGCTGTTGATTGGCGGGTGAGGCGGCGTGTGCGCGCAGGCGCGCAGGAATCACTGAACCGCCGTCCGGGACCGCGCGGCGGCGCGCGTTTTGGGTAGAACCACGATGGTTTGCCCACCCGCAGCGTATCTGCCCGATATTGCCGGAAGCGTCGATTCGCCGCACAAATTGGTATGAGTAGATGCGTCCGAAAGCGACTCGACGCGAATCCCTGACACGAAAAGCGTGACGAGAGCGATGATTAGCCCAGACGCCGTCCGCCGCGTGCGGAGCAGTTCCAAGAAGATCGCGCCCATTGCGGTGACGTCGCCGGAGACGTTCGCCGGGGATTTTTATCACCGCCTGTTCGCGATCGCGCCGGAGGTCAGGGATCTCTTCCCCGCGGACATGAGCGAGCAGAAGATGAAGCTGATGTCGATCCTCGGCTTCGCGGTCAACAGCCTGAGCGATCTCGACGTGCTGATCCCAGAGCTGCGGGCGCTGGGCGTCCGGCATGTCGGCTATGGTGTCGAGGAGGCGCATTACGCCGCGGTGACCATGGCCATGCTGCAGACCCTGGAACACGCCCTGGGCGACGCTTGGACCCCGGAGATTTGCCAGGCCTGGACCGAGCTCTATGCGGAGGTCAGCAACGTGATGATCGGCGCGGCCTCGGAATACCTGGAAGCCAAGGCCGCCCGCGTCGCCTGAGCGCGCCGCGCGGGTGCGGGCCGGAATGGACCTAGGACCCGTGCTTGCAGGCACCGCGATTTGAAACCTCGCCGCCTGCGGCGCGTGCAGGCACGCACCCTACGGATCGTTAACCATGACGATGCGATATCGGCGCATGCCGCACTACATCCGCCCCCGCCGGCCTGGCGCCTGCATCTTCTTCACCGTGACCTTGGCCGAGCGCGGGTCCGACCTGCTGGTGCGCGAGATCGGACGGCTGCGCGAGGCGGTGCGGCGGACCCGGGCCGAGCGGCAATTCGGGATCGACGCCTGGGTGGTGCTGCCGGATCACCTGCATTGCGTCTGGACGCTGCCGGAGGGGGATGCGGATTATTCCACCCGGTGGAGCGTAATCAAGGCGCGGTTCGCGTTGTCGGTGCCGGAGGGCCCCCTGCGGCCGAGCCACATTTCCCGGCGCGAGCGCGGCGTGTGGCAGCGGCGGTTTTGGGAACATCACATTCGGGACGAAGAGGACTACGCGGCGCATGTCCGGTATTGCCATTTCAACCCGGTGAAGCACGGGCTCGTCGAGCGGCCCGTGGATTGGCCGCATTCGTCGGTGCACCGGGACATTCGCGCGGGACGGTACGATTTCGCGTAGGGTGCGCATTCATGCGCACCGTTGGTGGTGCGGCGGGAATGGTGCGCATAAATGCGCACCCTACGGCTGAAGCCCGCCCTACGGGTCGCTCATCGTTCCACCGGGATATCCGCGCGGGACGGGTGGAGCCGGAATGGTCCGGCACCGCACCCGCCCGATAATGGTTGCTACGGCGCGCTTGCTCACGCAGATTGAAAATTTTTTCAAACCGGCTAGGGTAGCCTTTGGTGGCGCCAGAGAATCGAGCTGTCCGAGGTTTCAAGATGCAGATCGTTTTTGACTTTTTCCTTGCCTACTACGTGCAAATATTAATTTATTTGGCTACTGCTTTTGGGGCGGCCGGAATGTACGTTTTTTCTGATTATAAGGGGTTTGAAAACTCAAAAAGCTTTTTAAAAAGATTTTTCCCGGGAAAGGCGACAGTTTTTTATGATAGGTCGGATTTTTTCTTAATGGTGGCGTCTGGCACAATAATTGGGACAATTTGTTTTTCACCAATAAATTATTATGAAGCACTGGCTGCAGGGTTTGGCTGGACTGGTGCAATGAACGTCCTCATGAAAGCAGGTTAGAAATGGAAATTTACTTGGCAATATTGACGACTACGGGCCTTTTGGTTGGCCTGTTTCTGATGTCAAAAAAGGCATTTGCAAAACGGCATGAAGACTCCCTAGATCCTAAAAAAAGATGGTCCGTTAAGTGGGTAGTTATGATTATCGCAATTGGGCTGGCTACCGGTATATTTCAATTTTTTGCCGACACGGAAAAATTGGATGATGCAATTACGGCAGCGAAGCTCAGCATAGGATTAACCAGATAGGTCATTTGGGCTCGGCGGCAGCCTCACCTCTTAAACTTCTTATACCGTATCCGCTTCGGCTCCACCGCATCCGGCCCCAGCCTCCGCACCTTGTCCTCCTCGTAGGCTTCGAAGTTGCCCTCGAACCATTCCACGTGGCTGTCGCCCTCGAAAGCCAGGATGTGGGTGCACAGACGGTCGAGGAAGAAGCGGTCGTGGCTAATGACCACGGCGCAGCCGGCGAACTCCACGAGGGCGTCTTCCAGGGCGCGGAGGGTTTCGACATCCAGATCATTCGTCGGCTCGTCGAGCAGCAGCACGTTGCCGCCGCTGCGCAGCAGCTTGGCCAGGTGGACGCGGTTGCGCTCGCCGCCTGACAGCAGGCCCACCTTCTTCTGCTGGTCGCCGCCCTTGAAGTTGAAGGCGCCGCAATAGGCGCGGCTGGGCATCTCCGCATCGCCGAGGGGGATGATGTCGAGGCCGTCGGAGATCTCCTCCCACACGGTCTTCCTGTCGTCCAGATGGTCGCGCGACTGGTCCACGTAAGCCAGCTTCACCGTGTCGCCATAGGTGACCGAGCCCTTGTCGGGCTGCTCCTGCCCGGTCAGCATCCGGAACAGCGTGGTCTTGCCGGCACCGTTCGGGCCGATGACGCCGACGATGCCGCCGGGCGGCAGGGCGAAGCTGAGGTCGTCGACCAGCAGGTTGTCGCCATAGGCCTTCGACAGGTGCTCGACCTCGATGACCTTCGAGCCGAGGCGTGGCCCGCGCGGGATGATGATCTGGGCGCGGCCGACCCGCTCGCGCTCGGACTGGTTGGCGAGGTCGTTATAGGCGTTGATGCGGGCCTTGGATTTGGCCTGCCGGGCGCGGGGGCTTTGCCTGATCCATTCCAGCTCGCGGGCCAGCGTGCGCTGGCGCGACTTGTCCTCGCGGGCCTCCTGTTCCAGCTTCTTCGCCTTCTGTTCAAGCCAGGAGGAGTAGTTCCCCTCCCACGGCACGCCGCGGCCGCGGTCGAGTTCCAGGATCCAGCCGGTGATCTCGTCCAGGAAATAGCGGTCATGGGTGATGATCAGCACCGTGCCGGTGTACTCGATCAGGTGCTTCTGCAGCCACAGGATGGTCTCGGCGTCGAGGTGGTTGGTGGGCTCGTCGAGGAGCAGCATCTCCGGGGCTTCGAGCAGCAGCTTGCAGAGCGCCACCCGGCGCTTCTCGCCGCCCGAGAGGGTCTTGACCGAAGCCGAGTCCGGGGGGCAGCGCAGCGCCTCCATGGCGACGTCGATCTGGCTGTCGAGGTCCCAGAGGCCCTGCGAGTCGATCTGGTCCTGCAGCGCGGTCATTTCCTCCATCAGCTCGTCGGAGTAGTCCTCGGCCACCTTCATGGCGATCTCGTTGAACTTGTCGACCAGCGCCTTCTTCGCCGCCACGCCTTCCATCACGTTGCCGCGCACGTCCTTGGTCTCGTCGAGCTGGGGCTCCTGCGGCAGGTAGCCGACGCGCACGCCCTTGGCGGCCCAGGCCTCGCCCTGGAAGTCCTTGTCCTGGCCGGCCATGATCCGCATCAGCGTCGACTTGCCCGAGCCGTTGACGCCGACGACGCCGATCTTCACCCCCGGCAGGAAGCTGAGGCGGATGTTCTCGAACACCTTCTTCGAGCCGTAGGACTTGGTGACCCCGTCCATGTGGTAGACGTACTGATAGGATGCCATGCTTGGGTGCCTGCCTGCGCTGAGGGTGATCCGGTTGCAGCGTCGTTTAGCGGCTTGCGGGCCGAGACGCAACGAGGGGAGGCTACTCCTCGCCCGGCTCCGGCTTCAGCGAGCGCCAGATCGACAGCGCCGCGAAATAGCAGGACGCGCCGACCCACAGCCAGAAGATCGCCGGCGAGGCCTCGCGGGCCTTGGCGTCGTCCGGGTCGATCAGCACCAGGCGGAACGAGGTGGCGGCCCAGAGCACGGTCATCGGGATGGTCACCTTGCGCCAGTCCTTGACCCGGAAGGGGTGGGTGTACTTCCACGGCACGAAGGTCAGCACGCAGCAGAGCGCGATGATGAAGAGATTGGTCCAGGGGCCGGTCTGCAGCACGTGGAAATACAGCACCACCAGGTTCCACAGCGCCGGGAAGCCGACGAAGTAGTAGTCGTGCGACTTCATCCCCAGATTGGCGAAGGTGTAGAGCGAGACCGCCATGATCGCCGCGGCGGAGTAGATCTCCCAGCCCGGCGGCACGAAGCCGAACCAGTAGATCATCATCGCCGGGACAAAGACGTAGTTGAAGTAGTCGATGACGTTGTCCAGCGTGGCGCCGTCGAATTGCGGGGTCATCTCGCGCACCTTGACCCGGCGCGCCAGGGTGCCGTCGATGCCGTCGACGAACAGCGCCAGCCCCAGCCACAGGAAGACGCCCAGCTTGTCGCCGTGCAGGATGGCGATCATCGCCAGGAAGCCGAGCACGATGCCGGAACCGGTGAAGGCATGGACCGCCCAGGCGGCGGCAACCTCCTTGCGCTGGTGTTCGCCCGGTTTCTGGTCCGCCGGTTTCTGGTCCAATCAACTGCCTCCCGGCTGGTGCCGCCACTCTGTACGCAGGGCGCGAGTTTACTCCGGCGCCGGGGCAAAGGGGAAGGGGCGGCGGGGCCGGGCGCAAGATTTTGATGGCGCCCCGCAGCCGGTTGCGCATTGACAGGGCGCGGCCGGGCCGCCGTATTGGGGCGGAACCCGTTCCCGGAGAGCGCCTTGTTCCATCGCGGCCCCATCGCCACGCCCGGCCAGCGCATCGGCCTGCTGGGCGGGTCCTTCGACCCGCCCCATGCGGGGCATATGCACATCACCCGCTGGGCGCTGCGCAATCTGGGGCTGGACCGGGTCTGGTGGCTGGTCTCGCCGGGCAATCCGCTGAAGCCGCGCGGCCCCGCCGCGCTGGAGCAGCGGCTGGCGGCGGCGCGGGCGCTGGTGGACCATCCGCGGGTCGAGGTCACCGATCTCGAGCGGCATCTGGGCACCCGCTACACCGCCGACACGCTGGCGCGGCTGAGCGCGCGTTATCCGGGGGTGCGCTTCGTCTGGCTGATGGGGGCCGACAACCTGGCCGGGTTTCACCGCTGGCAGCGCTGGGACTGGATCATGGGGCATTACCCGATCGGCGTGCTGGCGCGCCCCGGCGAGCAGGTCAGGGCCGGCCTCTCGCCCGCGGCGCGGCGCTTCGCCCACCGGCGCATCCACCAGGGCGGCGCGACGCTGCTGGGGCTGGGCCCGGTGCCGCGCTGGGCTTTGCTGACCGGGCCGATGTCGCCCGTGTCGTCGACCGAGATCCGCGAACGGGGAGACTGGCCATGACAACCGCCGCCGAGAGCACAGCCGCGGCCGACCCACTGCTGCGGCCGCTGACCATCCGGGGCCTGACGCTGAAGAACCGGGTGATGAGCACGGCCCATGCCTGCGGCACCCACCACGACCTGATGCCGAAGGAGCGCTTCCAGCGCTATCACGAGGAGAAGGCCAGGGGCGGGCTGGCGCTGACCATGTTCGGCGGCTCGTCCAACATCGCGCCGGACAGCCCGAACGTGTTCGAGCAGCTGGATCTGGGCACCGACGCGGTGCTGCCGTATCTGCGCCAGTTCTCGGACCGCATCCACGCCCATGGCTGCGCGCTGATGTGCCAGATCACCCATCTGGGGCGGCGGGGCGACGACTCGATCGGGCATTGGCTTCCGACGATTGCGCCATCGCGCTCGCGCGAGACGCTGCACCGCAGCTTTGCCCGCGAGATGGACCGCCACGACATCGCCCGGGTGGTGCGTGCCTTCGGCGATGCGGCGGCGCGCTGCGAGGCGGGGGGGCTGGACGGGCTCGAGACCCTGGCGGGCGGCCACCTGATCGGCCAGTTCCTGGGGCCCGACACCAACAACCGCACCGACGAATTCGGCGGCACGCTGGAGAACCGCGCCCGCTTCGCGCTGATGGTCTACGACGAGATGCGCCGGCGGGTTGGTTCGGGCTTCGTGCTGGGCATCCGGCTGAGCATCGACGACGACAACCCCGAGGGGCTGAGCGCCGCCGACGCCCTGGCCTTCGCCAGGCTGCTGGAGCGCGAGGGGGCGGTCGATTTCTTCAACGCCAATTTCGGCCGCATGGACACCCAGATCGGGCTGGCCGAGCAGTGCATGCCCGGCATGTCGATGCCGCTGGCGCCCTGGCTGCAGCCGGTGGCCCGCTTCAAGGCCGAGGTCGGGCTGCCGGTGTTCCACGCGGCGCGGATCACCGATGTGGCGACCGCGCGCCACGCGGTGCGCGAAGGGCTGATCGACATGGTGGCGATGACGCGCGCCCATATCGCCGACCCGCAGATCGTCAACAAGATCGCCGCCGGCGCCGAGGCGCGCATCCGGCCCTGCGTCGGCGCCGGGCACTGCATGCACAAGCGGCCGCGCTGCATCCACAACCCGGTCACCGGGCAGGAGACGGTGCTGCCACAGGTGATCGCGCGGGCGGAGGCGCCGGGGCGCCGGGTGGTGGTGGTGGGCGGCGGCCCGGCCGGGCTGGAGGCGGCGCGGGTGGCGGCCGAGCGCGGCCACAAGGTGGTGCTGTTCGAGGCGGCGCCGCGGCTGGGCGGGCAGGTGCTGCTGGCGGCCGAGAGCTGGTGGCGGGGCGACCTGATCGGCATCGTCGACTGGCGCGCCGCCGAGCTGGAGCGGCTGGGGGTGGAGGTCAGGACCTCGACCTTCGCCGAGCCCGGGGACGTGCTGGCCTGCGATCCGCAGGTGGTGATCGTCGCCACCGGCGGCGCGCCGGACCTCGACTGGCTGGAGGGGGCGCAGCACTGCACCAGCGGCTGGGATCTGCTGGCGGGCGCCGCGCCGCAGGCGGGACCCGAGGTGCTGGTCTATGACGGCACCGGGCGGCAGGCGGCGGCGACCTATGCCGACCAGCTGTCGCGGGCCGGTGCCCGGGTGACGCTGGCGACGCTGGACGACCAGGCGATGGCCGAGGCACCCTATGCCGACCGGGTAGTGTTCCGCAAGCATTTCGCCAAGCAGGGGGTGGCGCTGGTGCTGGAGGAGCGGCTGGTGCGGGTGACCCGAGAGGGCAACCGGCTGGTGGCGACGCTGCGCCACGAGCTGACCGGCGCCGAGCGGACAATCAGCGCCGACCGGATCGTCGCCGAGCACGGCACGGCGCCGGTGGACGAGCTGTTCCACGCCCTGCGCGACCGTTCCAGCAATGACGGGGTGACCGATCTGGAGGCGCTGATCGCGGGGCGGCGGCAGCCGGGCGGCGCCGGGTTCGAGCTGCACCGGATCGGCGACGCGGTTTCCAGCCGCACCATCCCGGCGGCGGTGCTGGACGCCTACCGGCTGTGCTGCGCCATGTGAGGCGCGGGCGGGATCAGGCGGGCGACAGGATGTGGATCACTCGGCCCGCGAGCATGTCCTTCGTCCGGGCCGCATAGGCGGCCATGTGCGGCGAGGCGGCATGGGCCTTGAGCGCGGCGAGGCTGGCCCATTTCTCGACCACCACGAAGGTATCGGGGCCGAAAGGGGTTTGCGCGGGGCCGGCGGCTTCGGTGTCGATGGTCGCCAGGTACTCGATGCAGCCGTCCTCGGCATGCACGGCGGGCACATTGGCGCGGAATGCGTCAAGCACCGTATCGCGCATGCCCGGCTTTGCGGTGATGATCGCCAGGACATGAACGGTCTGCATGGGGTTTCTCCTGACCGGGTGAATGGGGGACGAGACTACCGCGCGGGGCGCCGCCTGGGAATGGCGTAACAGGCGCGGCCTGCGGTGACGGGGCGTCCACAGGTTGGCCGCCTGATCGTGCGAAACGGAAGCGGCCCCGTCGCGCTCGGTTGCTGGCGCCGACGGGGCCTTTGTGGTGGTCACTACCTAACCGGACTAGAACCGGTCTCTGTGACAAGGCGCGGACATGCCCGATCCCGGCTGGCCGCCCTTGTTGAGAATCTGTCGATGTGGGTGATTAACAGCCCGGACTGCGCAGATCGAGCGCAGCAGCTAGCTATCCGAGCCGCGGCCCCGCAGCGTGGCGAGGCCAGCATCTACTGCCCGGTGGACTCATGCTCCCTCTCTCCATGTTATCCCTATGGTGGCCGTATCGTCGCCCGGCTGTGTTGCCGGGCATCGATCCACTTCACCGACGTGCAGCGGCTGAATCGGATCGGCCTCGTTCAGGCTGGCGCCGATCGAAAGCGATGTCAATCAAAGAACGATCTCAGGCCTCGGATTCGGCCCGCATCCGGTGCCGCGCCATCGCCCACCGGATAGCCTCGCTCCACCGCTTGACCGCGCCCCCCGCAATCGCGCAAAAGGCGCGCAAAGCTGCTAGCGGAGGGAATCCCCAGATGAGTGCAATGAAGCTATTGATCCTGCCGGGCGACGGCATCGGCCCCGAGGTGATGGCCGAGGTGCGCAAGGTGATCGACTGGCTGGGCGCCAATCGCGGCCTGGCATTCCAGGTCGAGGAGGACCTGGTCGGCGGCGCCGCCTATGACGTGAACGGGGTGCCGCTGGCCGATGCCACCATGGCCAAGGCGCAGGCGGCGGACGCGGTGCTGCTGGGCGCGGTCGGCGGGCCGAAATACGACGATCTCGACTTCTCGCTGAAGCCCGAGCGGGGGCTGTTGCGGCTGCGCAAGGAGATGGACCTCTACGCCAACCTGCGCCCGGCGCAGTGCTTCGGCGCGCTGGCGGATTTCTCGTCCTTGAAGCGCGAGATCGTCTCGGGGCTCGACATCATGATCGTGCGCGAGCTGACCAGCGGCATGTATTTCGGCGAGCCGCGCGGCATCACCACGCTGAACGACGGCACCCGGGTCGGCATCAACACCCACCGCTACACCACCGAGGAGATCCGCCGGGTGGCGCGCTCGGCCTTCGAGCTGGCCCGCAAGCGCCAGAACCGGGTCTGCTCGATGGAGAAGGCCAACGTGATGGAGGCCGGCATCCTGTGGCGCGAGGAGGTAACCTTCGTCCACGACACC
>DATHZU010000103.1:0-2221 GCA_035458445.1 Thermohalobaculum sp.
GACAATTCCTATATGGAGACGCCGCCGATGGGCAGCATGCTGAACGCGGTGCAGGTGCCGGTAAACGGCGGCGGCCATACCAGTTTCTGCAATCAGGTGATGGCGTACGAGACACTGCCCGACGAGCTGAAGCAGGCGATCGAGGGCAAGCACATTCGCCACGACCGCAGCCGCAACACGTCCGGCAAGGTGCGCGTCAGCTTCGAGAAGCCGAAATCGCGCGACGAGGTGCCCGGCCCGATCCATCCCATGGTGCGGATCCACCCGACCACGGGCAAGCGCGCCCTCTATCTCGGCCGCCGCTGGGATCATCCGTCGAGCTATATCGTCGAGCTGTCGGACGCGGAAAGCGAAGACCTGCTCGACCGGGTCTGGGCGCACGCCACCCAGGAAAAATTCGTCTGGACGCAGGATGACTGGCAGGTCGGCGACCTGATCATGTGGGACAATCAGGCGGTCATGCACCGCCGCACCGCGGTCGACCCGACCCAGGCAAGGCTGCTGCACCGCACGCTGGTGCAGGGCGAGCCCTTCATCTCGGCCTGGCAGGCCGACGCGGCGGCGGAATAGGGAGACGCGAAAGATGGTCAACACACTCGAAGACCTCGAAGTCATCCCCACCGGCAAGGCGCTCGGCGCCGAAATACGCGGCATCGATTTCGCCGCACCGGTTCCTGCCGAGGTTGCCGACAAGATCAAGGCGCTCTGGGCGGAGCACATGGTGCTGCTGCTGCGCGGCCAGGTGGTGGAGAAGACCCGCCTGCTCGAAATCGCCGACATGCTGGGCGGGCGGCAGGAAACCGGCTCGCGCGCCATGCTGCTGAAGGCCGGCATGAAGCCCGGATCGGCGCGCATTTCGGACGTCGAGGGGGTCAGCCTGATCTCCAATCTGGGCGAGGACGGCAAGCCCCGGAAACACACGCGCGGGTCGGGCAGCCTGGAGATCGGCTGGCACACCGACAATTCCTATATCGCGACGCCGCCGATGGGCAGCATCCTCAACGCCATTCAGGTGCCGGTCGACGGCGGCGGCCACACATCGTTCTGCAACTTGGTGCTGGCCTACGAAACGCTGCCCGACGACCTGAAGGCGGCGATCGAGGGCAAGCATATGTGCCACGACAACAGCCGCAACACGGTCGGCAAGGTGCGCGACATCTTCACGGAGCCGACCTGCCGCGAGGAGGTCGAGGGACCGGTCCATCCGATGGTGCGCATCCACCCGATCACCGGCAAGCGGGCGCTCTATCTCAGCCGCCGTCACGGGCAATATTCCGCCTATATCGTCGAGCTGTCCGACGCTGAAAGCGACGACATCCAGGAGCGCCTATGGGCGCATGTGGCGCAGGAGAAATTCACCTGGACGCACGCGGACTGGCGGCCGGGCGACATGGTCATGTGGGACAACCAGCAGGTATTGCACCGGCGCTCGGCGATCGACCCGACGCAGGCGCGCCTGCTGCAACGCACGCTGGTCAAGGCCGACCGCTTCATCTCGGCTTGGGACGGGGCGGCGGCCGCGGAATAGCGCGCGGCGCGGCGGGCCGCCCTACTGCATGTACGCGCCGCCATTGACGAGGTAGCACTGGCCGGTGACATACCCGCCATACTCGCTCGCCAGATAAATGGCGAGTCCGGCGACTTCGTCCGGCTGGCCGGAGCGGCGGATCGGCTGTTGATCGAAGACGCCCTTCTTGACCTGAAAGGCGTCGCGCTCGACCTCGATATGGCCGGGGCCGATGCAATTCGCGGTGATGTTGTGTTCGCCGTATTGCTTGGCGAGGCCGCGGGTGAACCCGACGATGCCGAGCTTGACCGTCGACTTGCCGGGAAATGAGCCGAGATACGGCGCGATGCCGGAGAAGTTGACGATGCGGCCCCAGCCGCGCTCGACCATATGAGGCACCGCATTCTTGCAAACGTAATAGGGGCCGTTCAGGTTGACGTCGATGTTGCGCTGCCAGACGTCTTCCGGCTCTTCCAGCAAGTCGCCCTCGGAGCGGAACACCGCGTTGTTCACCACCACGTCGAGCGAACCGAATTTGTCATGCGCCTTGGCGACGAAATCGGCGACCGAATCCTTGTCGGTGACGTCGCATTTCATGGTCAGCACCTTGGCGCCCGCGGACTCGACCTCGCCGGCCGTCGCCTCCAGCCCGGCCATGTTGCTGCTGGTACACAGCGCGAGGTTCGCGCCTTCCTCGGCGAACATCACCGCCAT
>DATHZU010000104.1:0-11300 GCA_035458445.1 Thermohalobaculum sp.
GATGCCTAGTCGCTGGTCGTCGCGGTTTCACTCGCCGGAGTGGTGGCCGGAGGGGGAGTCGTGGCCCCCGCGACCCGGTCCAGGACAAGAGGCGTGGCGAAGCCCCGGGCCACGACGCGTTCGCGGTAGATCGCGGAGACGTCGTCGCCGTCGCCGCCGAGAAGCGCCTTGGTGGCGCACATCTCGGCGCACAGCGGCAACTTTCCCTCGGCCAGACGGTTGCGGCCGTACTTCTGGAACTCGGCGGCCGAGTTGTCCTCCTCGGGACCGCCAGCACAGAAGGTGCACTTGTCCATCTTGCCGCGGCTGCCGAAGTTGCCCGCCTGCGGGAACTGCGGCGCCCCGAAGGGGCAGGCATAGAAGCAGTAGCCGCAGCCGATGCACAGGTCCTTGGAGTGCAGCACCACACCGTCATTGGTCTGGTAGAAGCAATCCACCGGGCAGACCGCCATGCAGGGGGCGTCCGAACAGTGCATGCAGGCCACCGAGACCGACCGCTCGCCCGGGGTGCCATCATTGATGGTCACCACCCGGCGGCGATTGATGCCCCAGGGGACTTCATGCTCGTTCTTGCAGGCGGTGACGCAGGCGTTGCATTCGATACAGCGCTCGGCGTCGCAAAGGAATTTTACGCGTGCCATGTGGCGTCCTCCTTACGCTTTCTCGATTTTGCAGAGCGAAACCTTCGACTCCTGCATCTGG
The DNA here is from genome assembly GCA_035458445.1 of Thermohalobaculum sp. Classification (GTDB taxonomy): domain Bacteria; phylum Pseudomonadota; class Alphaproteobacteria; order Rhodobacterales; family Rhodobacteraceae; genus Thermohalobaculum. Next base: position 703 of record DATHZU010000104.1, read on the forward strand.
GTCACAGAGTCGTAGCCGTAGGTCATCGCAGTGTTCGCCGCCTCGCCCAGCACATAGGGGTCGGCGCCGTTGGGATACTTGTCCCTCAGGTCCTTGCCCTGGAAGTGACCGGCGAAGTGGAACGGCATGAAGGCGACGCCCCTGCCGACCCGCTCGGTGACCATCGCGGCGACCTTGACCTTGCTGCCCTCGGCGCCTTCGACCCAGACCTGCTCGCCATTGCGGATGCCGAGCGTGTTCGCGTCGAACGGATTGATCTCGACGAACATCTCCTGCTGCAGCTCGGCCAGCCAGGGGTTCGAACGGCTCTCGTCGCCGCCGCCCTCGTACTCTACCAGACGACCGGAGGTGAGGATGATCGGGTAGTCCTTCGAGAAGTCGTTCTTCTGGATCGACGCATAGAGCGTCGGCAGACGATAGGCGTGCCTGTCGTCATAGGTCGGATAGTCGGCCACCAGATCCCGCCGGTTGGTGTACAGCGGCTCGCGGTGGATCGGCACCGGGTCCGGGAAGGTCCAGACGACCGCCCGCGCCTTTGCGTTGCCGAAGGGCGCGCACTCGTGCTTGATGGCGACGCGCTGGATGCCGCCCGAAAGGTCGGTCTTCCAGTTGGTCTTGTCGCCTGCCACCTTCTCGATCGCGGCCCGCTCCTCGGCCGTAAGATCGCCGTCCCAGCCGAGCTCCTTGAGCATCGCCATGGTGAACTCGGGATATCCGTCCTGGATTTCCGACCCCACCGAGTAGACGCCCTCGGCCAGCAGGTTCTGGCCGTCCCGCTCGACGCCGAAACGTGCGCGGAAGGTCAGGCCGCCCTTCGAGACGGGCTTCGACATGTCGTAGAGGTTCGGCGTTCCGGGATGGCCCATCTCGGGCGTGCCCCAGCTCGGCCAGGGCAGGCCGTAGAACTCGCCGTCATTCGGTCCACCAACCGCCTGCAACGTGGTCTTGTCGAAGGTGTGCTGGTTCGCCATGTGGCTGCGGATACGCTCGGGCGACTGGCCCGTATACCCGATCGTCCACATGCCGCGGTTGAACTCGCGGGTGATGTCCTCGACCAACGGCTCGTCGGTCTCGGCGTTCACCTCGATGTTGCGGAACAGCCGGTCGGCAAATCCGAACTTCTTCGCGAACTTCGCCATGATGGTGTGGTCGGGCAGCGATTCGAAGACCGGCGCCACGACGCGCTCGCGCCACTGGAACGACCGGTTCGAAGCCGTCACCGAGCCATATGTCTCGAACTGGGTCGAGGCCGGCAGCAGGTAGACACCGTCACTGCGGTCCGGCATCACCGCCGAGGCCGTCGGGTACGGGTCGACCACGACGAGCATGTCCAGCTTTTCCATGGCCTTCTTCTGGTCGGCGCCGCGGGTCTGGCTGTTCGGCGCGTGGCCCCACAGCACCATGGCCCGGACATTGTCCGGCTGGTCCATGTTCTCCTTGGCTTCCAGCACGCCATCGATCCAGCGGCTGACCGGAATCCCGGACAAGTTCATCAGGGGCTTGTCTTTGCCATCCTTGTCCTTGATGGTTGCGAACCGGCCCTTCAGCCAGTCGAGATCCTCCTCCCAGACGCGGGCCCAGTGGGCCCAGGAGCCGGCCGCCAGGCCATAGTAGCCCGGCAAGGTGTGGCTGAGCACGCCCAGATCGGTCGCGCCCTGCACGTTGTCATGGCCGCGGAAGATGTTGGTGCCGCCACCCGAGGTGCCCATGTTGCCGAGCGCAAGCTGCAGCACGCAATAGGCGCGGGTGTTGTTGTTGCCGGTGGTGTGCTGGGTCCCGCCCATGCACCAGATCACGGTGCCCGGACGGTTGTTGGCCATGGTGCGGGCGACCCGCTCCATCTGGCTGCCCGGCACGCCGGTAACACGCTCGACCTCCTCCGGGGTCCACTTCTTCACCTCGTCGCGGATCTGGTCCATTCCCCAGACACGGGTGCGGATGAAGTCCTTGTCTTCCCACTGGTTCTCGAAGATGTGCCAGAGGATGCCCCAGATCAGCGCCACGTCGGTGCCGGGGCGGAAGCGCACATATTCGTCCGCATGGGCCGCGGTCCGCGTGAAGCGCGGATCGAGCACGATCAGCGGAGCGTTGTTCTCCTCCTTGGCCTTCAGGACGTGCAGCAGCGAGACGGGATGCGCCTCGGCAGGGTTGCCGCCGATGATGAAGATGGCTTTCGAATTGTGGATGTCGTTGTAGCTGTTGGTCATCGCGCCGTAGCCCCAGGTGTTGGCAACACCCGCGACCGTGGTCGAGTGACAGATACGCGCCTGGTGGTCGACGTTGTTCGAACCCCAGTAAGCGGCGAACTTGCGGATCAGGTAGGCCTGCTCGTTCGAGTGCTTCGCCGAGCCCAGCCAGTAGACGCTGTCCGGCCCGCTCTGCTCGCGGATCTTCAGCATCCCATCGCCGATCTCGTTGATCGCGTCGTCCCAGGACATCCGCTTCCACTCGCCGCCTTCGAGCTTCATCGGGTATTTCAGGCGGCGCTCGCCATGGGCGTGCTCGCGCACCGAAGCACCCTTGGCGCAATGGGCGCCCAGGTTGAAGGGGCTATCCCAGCCGGGCTCCTGCCCGACCCAGACGCCGTTCTGCACCTCGGCCATCACGGTACAACCGACCGAGCAGTGGGTGCAGACGGACTTGATGATATCTACCTTTCCGCTCGCCGTGGCGGCGGAGGCCTTGGTGACCGTGCCGCCGGTCGCGGCGACCGCGGTCAGCCCACCGATGGCCAGACCCGACCCGCGCAGGAAGGCGCGGCGGTCAACCGAAGCGTGGGCAGCCTGTGACAGGATGGACTCGGTCCGGGGGCGTCCCGCTACCCCGTTCGTCTTTTTCCTGAGCATCTGTGTCTCCCGTTGGACTTGGGCCTGTGATTGTTCAGCAAGGGCCCGCTCGTAACTTGGCTTCGGGATCGGGGCGTCACGCAACCGTCACCCGTCTAGTCGCCACGCCTCCGCCTAGAACCGCGCGGAATCGAGGTATTTCTGAACGTGCTCGGTCTTGCGGTATCCCGCCGAGCCCTCGGCCGTCGCCGCCTCGGCGGTCCCGGTACCCGTCACGGCGGCCGCGGCGACAGCCGGGGCGGCGACGGTTGCGAGCTTGAGGAAATCGCGCCGGCTGGCGGCTGCCTTTTCTTCGCTCATTCTCTTCCTCCAAAGTTTGACCGGAAGCCCGGCCGGTTGCATCCGGGGCTGACGCCCCCAATCCTGTCGCGGGGGTTCACGCCCCCATCCTGAAGGCCTCGCGCTCGATCTCCATGAACGCACGGCCGATCGCGCCAACCGGCGCGTAGAAGACGGACCCCTTGGCCCCCTCGAGGTCCGAGAAGAAGTGACCGGCCCAGGGGCCGATATGGGCCGAGAAGAAATCCTTTTGCGTCGACAGGCCGGCCGGTTCGCCGAAACGGCCCAGGATCAGCCCCGCCATCATTTCGCACAGCGAGGCGATGTTGTCCTCCGGCTCGAAGACATTGGTCGCGCGCTGGATGCCCAGCCGCGACATGCTGTTGCGCAGGACCGCCAGCGGCTTTTCGTTCAGGAAGCCGGTCATGTAGTAGCTGGCATAGGGCAGCAACTCGCCGCGGGCGACGCCGATGAACAGGTGGCTGAACTCGCGCTCGGCCGCAGACTCGGTTGTCGCCCTCGCGAGCCGGCCAAGCGCCTTGACCGCCCGGCCGAGGTCGCCGTCGTCGCCGGTCAGTCCGGCGACCTTGTCGATCAATTCCCTGGAGGGTGGCCGGGCAAGAAGCGCGCTGAGCAGATCGTACAGATTCGCGCGGAGGACATCTTCCTCCGCGATTGTCTGGCCATGATCAGCCTGGGCTATCGCCATTCTCTCCCCTAGCGAACCGGGTTGCGCCCCGGCCCTTATGATCGCCGAACTCCGCAGCAGCGCCTGGAACTCAGGCTCGCGACAGATTCTGACATTCGACTGTCAATGAGCGTAACAGGATTTGTCGGGGGGTCAAATCAAATGACCAATTATTACCGTTACCGCTCGCGGAAACGCGTCACTCTTCCGCCAGTCGGAAATGCATGCGTCGGCGCGGGGTAGCGGCAGCGATCGAATCGTCGGGCGGCGGCATATCTCCGGCACCGGCGGACGCGGACGGCTCTGCGGCGGGCATGCCGGGCCCGGTTGCTTCCACCTGTTCCGGCAGCCTGTCCCCGCCAGCCTCCGGGTCAGTCTCGTCAGCAGCCTCGACCTGATTCTCCGGGCTCTCGGGCGCATCCGCATCGGCCTCGTCCGCTTTCAGCAACCGGTCCGCGAACCCCCTGCCGACCTGATAGGCCGTCTGCAGGTTCTCGATCACCGTGGCTGCGTCGGTGTAGTCCTCGCCGTATTCGACCAGCCCATCGATTGCGGCGTAGGCCGGATTCGACCGCCACAGGCGCCTCAGGGCCCGGTTCCGCAGACGCGCGGGCACGGCCTTCGCCATGAACGCACTGAAGTCATCGCCCGGGGCCAATGTGTCCGGGTCCGGGAGGCCGAGCTCGGCCAGAACTTCATCGTCCGGCCGCTCGTCGGGCGGCGGCTCGGACGCAGGGGCCGCGACGGCAGGCTCCTCCAGCGGCGGCGCCACCTTCGCGGCCTGCTTGCGCTGGGACCACCGGCTGGCAAATCCTGCCTCGGACGGCTTGCCGCCGCTGCCTTCGGCTTTGGTCAATGCAGCTTCTCCCGCTTCCGCTTGCCCGCCGGACTGCGATAGACATCGGTCTCCTGCTTGATCCGGGGGTCGCCGATGCCGTCCTCGGCCCTGTCGAGGTCAACCCGGTCCCGGCGGCGCTTGATGAATGTTTCCTGCTTGTGGTGGCGGCCCACGAAGTCGCTGAGCCAGGCGATCAGCGCCGGCGGCATGGGCACCGGCTCGACGATCTCCTCGCCACTGTCCATGTAGTCCTGCGCCTCGTAGGCGGAGGCGGTGACCCCGAAGACCTCGAAGTCGTGCTCGGCCCCTGGGTCCTCGGAGGGGCGCAAGATGACATAGACGCTGGGCGGCTCGCTGCTGAGGGCCACCAGATAGGCCTCGGTATCGGCGCGGTGAACCTGCAGCATGCAGGTCGCGGCATGGTATTCCACCGCCTCGCCTTCGCGCCGCATCTCGCGCCACTCCGCAGGGCCGGCGCCGGGCAGCACGCCGACGGCGCGCCAGACCCACTTCGCCCAGCGGGTCACCCCGGGCTGCTTGCGGATCACGACGCCCAGGGGCAGTTCCGCTGTCTTCTCGGTCACCTGTGCTCCTCCGTCAGGACGCAACGCTTGTAGCATAGTTGCGCCGCAGTTCCGGTTTGCCAAGCCGCTTTGCCACCTGCTGGGAAGCCCGCACCCGGGACTTGCTACGGCGCCGGAATGGGATACCTTCCGCTGCGCAGGGCGCAGGGCGCCAAACGAGATACCCCCGGGGAGGGAAAATGACCGCAACCACACCGCGCCTGTTGCTGTGCGACTGCACCGGCACCATGCGCCCCGATGCCGGGGCCATCGCCAAGGGGTGCGGGCTGTCCTGTGACAAGGTCCACACCCATCTTTGCCGCGCCCAGGCGGCGGTTGCGGCTGCGGCGCTGAAATCCGGCGATCCGGTGGTCATCGCCTGCGGACAGGAGGCGCCCGCCTTCCATGACCTCGCCGCCGAACTTGACGCCGCCGGCCGGCTGACCTGTGTGGATATCCGCGACCGGGCAGGCTGGTCCGAAGACGCCGCGGGCCCGAAGATGGCGGCACTGATCGCCGAGGCGCGGCTCGCCTCGCCGGCGGTCCACACCATGGACATCCAGTCCGAGGGCCTGTGCCTGGTCTATGGCCAGGGCGAGCAGGCCATCGAGACCGCGGCGCGGCTGGCGGCGGTGCTGTCGGTCACCTGCATGGTGATGGAACCCGGCAAAATCGTGCCCCCTGACCGGGCCGAGAAGGATATCGTCACCGGCCGCATCCGCACCGCCGCGGGCTCGCTGGGACGTTTCGCGCTGAAGATCGACGGCTTCGCCGAGCTCGCCCCTGCCGGGCGCGGCCCGCGCCGCTTCGGCGAGCGCAAGAACGGCGCGAAATCGGAGTGCGACATCATTCTCGACCTTTCGGGCGGGCAGCCGCTGTTCCCGGCGCACGAGAAACGCGACGGCTATCTGCGGGCCGATCCCGGCGACCCGCTGGCCGTGGCGCGTGCCGCCTTCGAGGCCGCGCAACTGACCGGTACCTTCGAGAAACCGCTGCATATCCGCTTCGACGAGAGCCTCTGCGCCCATTCCCGCGCCGGCCAGACCGGCTGCACGCGCTGCCTCGACCTCTGCCCCACCGGCGCGATCCTGCCGGATGGCGACACGGTGCAGATCGACCCGCATGTCTGCGCTGGCTGCAGCGCCTGCCATGCCGCCTGCCCCTCCGGCGCCGCGGCCAGCGACGATATGCCGGTGGCGCATCTGTTCCGGCGCCTGCGGGTGATGGCCGAGGCCTACCGCAACGCCGGAGGCAAGTCGCCGCGCCTGCTGGTCCACGACCCCGACCACGGCGCCGAGATGATCCGCCTCGCCGCCCGCCATGGCCGCGGCCTGCCGGGCGACGTGATCCCGCTGGAGGTCCCTGCCCTGTCGGTCTTCGGCCATGCCGAGCAGCTGGCCGCGCTGGGGATGGGCTTCGGAGCCGTCGACATCCTGGCCGGGCCGCATGCCGACCGCGACGCCATAGCTGCGCAGATCGCGCTGGCCGCCGCCATCGTCTCAGGCGCCGGCGTCTCGGGCGAGCGGCTGCGCCTGATCGAGCCGCAGGAACCGGACGCAATGTCGGATCTGCTGTACGGCCAGGCGCCCGAAGCGCTGACGGTCGAGCCGATCCTGCCGCTGGGCGGGCGCCGCGACGCGGTGCGGCTGGCGGCCCGGGCGCTGGCCGGGGCCACGCCCGAGGCCCCGCTGCCCCTGCCGGCCGGCGCCCCCTACGGCGCTGTCCTGGTCGATACCGATGCCTGTACGCTCTGCATGTCCTGCGCCGGGCTCTGCCCCTCCGGGGCACTGCTCGACAGCCCGGACAAGCCGGCGCTCAGCTTCCGCGAGACGGCCTGCCTGCAATGCGGGCTGTGCGCCAATCTCTGCCCCGAGAAGGCGATCACGCTGGTGCCGCAACTCGACCTCGCCGACGCCGCCCTGTCGACCCGGGTGCTGAACGAGGAGGAGCCCTTCGCCTGCATCGAATGCGGCAAGGAGTTCGGCGTGAAATCCACGATCGACCGCATCGTGGCCAAGCTAGAGGGCACGCATTCGATGTTCACCAACTCGGACAATGTGCGCCTGATCCAGATGTGCGACGATTGCCGCGTTCGGGCGCAGTATCACAGCCAGGCACAGCCCATGTTCCTGCGCGAGCGGCCCAGGGTTCGCACCACCGACGACTATCTGGACGGCGAGAAGAACGGTGGCGACAAGCACTGAGCGCCGCGCCCTTGACAAGGCCTGGACCGAGCACCACCAATCTCCCCAAAACCGGGCAGAGCCCGCGAGACAGGACAAGAACCAATGAACGAAGACGCTTTCAACATGTCGATGCGCAAGTTCCTGAAGCAGGTCGGCGTGACCTCGCAGCAGCAGATCGAGCAGGCGGTGCGCGCCGCCAACCCCTCGGCGCCGCTGACCGTGCGGGCGGTGATCTCGATCCCGGAGCTGGGGATGGAGCACACCGTCGAAGGCAAGATCGCCACCGGAGAGGCTGAATGACCGTCACCCGCGAGGACGTGACCGCGGCACTGTCGAAGATCGTCGATCCCGGTCAGGGCAAGGACCTGATCTCGGCCGGGATGGCCAAGGCGATCACGGTCAGCGGCGGCACGGTCAGCTTCGTGATCGAGGTCGACCCGGCGAAGGGTCCGGCGATGGAGCCGCTGCGCGCCGCCGCGCAAGCCGCGGTCGAGAAGCTGCAGGGTGTCGAGAAGGTCTCGGCCGTCCTGACCGCGCATTCCGACAGCCCCAGCGCGCCGGCGCCCAAGGGGCCGCCGCCGGAGTTGAACCTTGGCCGCAAGAAACCTGCCGAGCCGGCCGACAAGCGCATCCCGGGCGTGGACCACATCATCGCCATCGCCTCGGGCAAGGGCGGTGTCGGGAAGTCGACGGTCACCGCGAACCTGGCCGTGGCGCTGACCGCCATGGGCAAGCGGGTGGGCCTGCTGGACGCCGACGTCTACGGGCCGTCGCAGCCCCGTATGCTGGGCATCTCGGGCCGCCCCTCGTCGCCCGACGGCAAGATCATCCTGCCCCTGCGCAACCACGGCGTCACCGCCATGTCGATCGGCTTCATGGTGCCCGAGGGCGAGGCGGTGATCTGGCGTGGCCCGATGCTGATGGGGGCCCTGCAGCAGATGCTGGGCCAAGTCCAATGGGGCCGGCTCGACGTGCTGCTGATCGACCTGCCGCCGGGCACCGGCGACGTGCAGTTGACCCTCAGCCAGAAGGCCGAGGTGACCGGTGCGGTCATCGTTTCCACGCCGCAGGACGTGGCGCTGCTCGATGCCCGCAAGGCACTGAACATGTTCGAGAAAACCGGCACTCCGGTGCTGGGGCTGATCGAGAACATGTCGACATACATCTGCCCCAACTGCGGGCACGAGGCGCATATCTTCGGCCATGGCGGCGCCCGGGCCGAGGCCGAAAAGCTGGGCATCCCCTTCCTGGGCGAGATCCCGCTGGACCTCGACATCCGCCTCGCCGGCGACAGCGGCGCGCCCATCGTCGCGGCAAAGCCGAACCTGCCCCAGGCCCGGGCATTTCTCGACGTCGCCGAGCGGCTGGTCGACAGCGGAGTGCTGGGGTGAGCGGGCAGGAAAACCCCAGCTTTCCGCCGCTTCTGCGCGGCGAGGAGACCCTGCCCGGCATGGACCCTTTCGCCAAGGCGGTCGCCAGCGCCGCGCTGGGGGCCGATCCCGGGCTGGTCTGCTGGGCCCGCGACGCCGGCGCGCTGCGCGCGGCGCTGGTGCTGGCGCCGGAAGAGCCGCTGGAGCGGGCCATCGGCGCCGTCTTCGCCGTGGCGCTGGGGCTGGGCGACGCGCTGGGCGCGCTGGCGCCGCCGGAAGTCGCCGTGCACTACGTCTGGCCGGGCGGCATCAAGGTCAACGGGGCCGATTGCGGGCGCCTGCGCGCCGCGGCTGCGACCAGTGACCCCCGGGCCGAGCCGGACTGGCTGGTCGTCGGGGTCGAGATCCCCTACCTGCCGCAATCCGGCGACGACCCCGGCCGCCGCCCGGACCAGACCTGTCTGGCCGAGGAAGGCTGCATCGAGGTCACGCCGCTGAAGCTGCTGGAAAGCTGGGCGCGGCATACCCTGGTCTGGATTCACCGCTTCCTCGACGACGGGTTCGCGCCGCTCCATGCCGCCTGGCGCGAGCGCGCCTGGGAGATGGGCAGCGAGCTTCCGGAAGGCGGGCTGTTCGTGGGAATCGACGAGCTGGGCGGCATGCTGGTGAAAACCGCCCGCACGACCGAGCTGCGGCCGCTGACTGCCCTGCTGGAGGACCTGTCGTGAGGCTGGCCCGGACGCTGCGGTTCGACGAATCCGACGAGCGGGTGTTCGAGATTGCCGCGCAACCCGACGAATGGGCCACCTCGGGTGCATTCGAGTTCTCGAACTGGACCGAGGCGCAGTTGACCGGCAAGGCGCGCCAGGCCTTCGCCAACGGATGGCTAGGGCTGGAAAGCTTCGGACGCGCCACCTTCGTCGCTACGGCCCAGATCGAGGAGGCCGAATTCGCCGCGCTGGTCGAAAGGCTGGCCCAGCACTTCGTCGAATCCTACGGCGCCCCGGACCTGGCCGCCGCCCGGCCGGTCGCCGAGGACGAACTGCGCTTTATGGCCGGCATGTGCGAGGATCACGATCCCAACACCTTGCTGGTCGTGCAGCGCGAGCTGGTCGAGGCCGGCGTCAACGAAAGCTACCGCGCTATTAAGCCGCAGGAAGCGACTCTCGATATGGTGGCCATTCACGGCGAGTTGGACGACATCTGAGGCGCAGCTTTCCGGCCCTGTCAATGTGGGTTTGCAGAGCAAACTGTCGTCTGTCTGGCCGGCAACGGTTCGTCGAGCGATCCAGCGCAAATCACCGTCAGGGCGTCCATGCCGGGGCTTCGCCAGCGCACGAACAACCCGATGCCGATCTCAGACACGCCCGCTCCGCCTCGAGTTGAGTCGATGATAGTGAAGAATTGTAAGTCTCGATTCGCAATTCATTCTGGCAGAGTCGAATCAGACTCGCAATTTCGTGAAAATTGTGCTAATTTTTACTTGTGTGTAGGGTGTAAGCTTGGAGTTAAGTACGATGAGTACGAGCAGAGACCGTTTTGAGCCAGAGGGCATTGACCATTCGAGCCCGAGTGGGTCGGCGAGTTCCGAGCCCAGGACGTCTTCAAAAAGAATTTTGATCGGTCTGCTTGCGTCTTCCGTCGGCGTGTTCGCCGTGGGGTACGCGGCCGCCGAGAGAGATGAATTCCCTGCTGGCGTCAATTTCGACAAAGCCCAGATCGCTGGCCCTGTCGCCAGCCAAACGGACGAATGCGCTACCTGGGATATAGTCTGCCTCCTCGGCCTGCCCGCTGGAACTGTCCCTGACAATGGGCCGGCCAATGGCGA
>DATHZU010000105.1:0-2493 GCA_035458445.1 Thermohalobaculum sp.
GGCGTGGACTGCCGCAGGGGCCATGTCGGCCGTCGCGATCGCGCCGCCTCCGGAGGGAGGCGGCGCGAGGCATGGCTTGTCCGCGCGGCACGCGCGGACTCCGCTTGCTTCGATGTCAGGCGGCCCGGCCCTTGCCGGTCAGGCCCAGCCGCGCCCCGGCGGCGGCGAAGATCTCCAGCGCCTGGTCGATCTGCCTGTCGTCATGGGCCGCCGATACCGAGACCCTGAGCAGCGACAGCGCGTTCGGCGTCGCGGGCGGGATCGCCACATTGGTGTAGACGCCGCTGTCGATCAGCGCGTTCCACAGCATCACCGCCTCCTGCGGCCCGGGCAGCTTGACCGCCACCACCGGGCTGATCTCGGGGCCGAGGTCGAAGCCCAGCCGCGCCAGCCCCTCGTAGAGCCGCGTCGCGTTGCGCCACAGCTTGTGGCGCAGCTCCGGCGCCTCCGCCATCCGCTTGAAGGCAGCCCGCGCGGTCGCCACCGCCGGCGGGGTCATCGAGGCGGTGAACATGTAGGGCCGCGAATAGGATCGCAGCACCTCGAAGCCCTCGACATCCGAGACGCAGTAGCCGCCGGTGGTGCCGACGCTCTTCGAGAAGGTGCCGACGATATAGTCGCAATCCGCCTCGACCCCGTCATGCTCGCACAGCCCGCGCCCGTGCTCGCCCATCACGCCCAGCGAATGCGCCTCGTCCACCAGCATGTAGACATCGTCGCCCGCCTCGCGCTTCACCGCGGCGAATTCCTTCAGCGGGCCGGTATCGCCCAGCATCGAATAGATGCCCTCGACCACAACCAGCTTGTCGCCCGGCAGGCCCTTCAGCCGCGCCAGTCGCTTGGCCAGGTCCTCGGGGCTGTTGTGGCGGAAGCGGATGGTCTCGGCATCGGCCATCTTGGCGGCATCGTAGATCGAGGCATGGCTGTCGGCGTCGATCAGCAAATAGTCGCCCTTCTCGGCCAGCGCCGCGATCACCCCCAGATTGGCCAGGAAGCCGGTGGAATACAGCATCGCCTGCCGCTTGTTGTAGAAGGCGGCGATCTCGGCCTCCAGCGCCCGATGCCCGTCATAGGTTCCGTTGGCGATCCGCGAGCCGGTGGTGCCGACGCCGAACTCGCGCGCCGCCTTGACCGTCGCCTCGACGCAGGCCTCGTCGAAGGTCAGTCCCAGATAGTTGTTGGTGCCGAACAGCAGCACCGGCTGGTTGCCCATCATCGCCTGGGTGGGCGAGTCCATCCGGTCGAACATCAGCGAGGTCGGATCGCGGCCCAGCGCCCGCAGGGCGCCGTAGGATTTCCGGATAGACTCGACTCGGCTCTTGATACCCATGACTTACCGGCCCTCCACGGCCCTGCCGTTGGCAATGGCATGCACTGCATCGGCCAGGTCGCCGACGGTGCGCACCTCGGCGATCTGGTCCAGCGGGATCGAGATGTCGAACTCGTCCTCGAGCTCCATCACGAAGTCCATGACGCTGACCGAGTCGAGCCCGGTATCGGCGATCACGCTGCTTTCAAGGCCGATGGCCCGGTCAGGCCCGACCTTCTTGCCCAGCATGTCCAGCACCCGCGCCGCGATCTCGTCGTTCCGGTCCATGATCACCTACGTCAGTTATCTGGCGCTTGGCCCAGCCTATTATGCCAGTTTGCGCCAGTCCATTCCCGCATCGCCGCAGCCATTCCGCACGATGCAGACAGGCGGCCGCGAGGGGCCGCCCGTCCAGGACTATCCGCAACGGTTTCGGACGGGCCCGCGCGCGTCAGAGCGCTCCGCTGAGCAGCGCCGGCTCCGGCGTGCCCAGGAACCGCGCCACCTTGCTCTCGGCGATCGGCAGGTCGCGCAGGAAGTCGATTTCGCTCCAGGCCAGCCCCTCGATCGAGACCAGGCCCACGCCGCCTTCCTTGGCCAGGCCATCGATGATCGACAGGTACCAGCGCTTCAGGGTCTCCTGATCGCGCAGCGCCGCGCGCATCGCCGAGACGAAACGCTGGCCGCCGCCGTTCTGGAACCGGATCATGCCGATCGACTCGCCGTCCACCGGCAGGTCCAGCGCCTTGCCGATCGCGGTCAGGCGGTCACCGTCGCGCATGATCTTCATGTCGTCGGAGTCGTAGTGATCCTTGCGGTCCACGGTCACCGAGATCGGCGCCGTCGCCTGCTTCAGCACCCGCTCGGCGATCGCCGGCTCGAACAGCGTATCGCCGTTCAGCAGCAGCGTGTCGTCGCCCAGATAATCGCGCGCCGCCCAGCACGAGCCGATGTTGTCGGCCACGGTGTAGAACGGGTTGAAGATCGTGCGCACTTCCGCCGGCACGCTGGTGGTCATCAGCATGGTGTCGACTTCATCGGCGCAGAAGCCGGTGACAACCGAGATATCCTCGACGCCGGCCTGTGCCAGCGCGTGGATCTGCCACTCGAGGATGGGGCGCCCGGCGATCGGAACCAGACATTTCGGCCGACCATCGGTCAACGGAGACAAGCGCTTTCCTTGC
>DATHZU010000106.1:0-2507 GCA_035458445.1 Thermohalobaculum sp.
GGGTTTCACCCCACCGTTAGATCAAGGGTGGGGTGAAACCCCACCCTACGTCAGCCCATATCTTTCAACCGCGCGAGCGCCGCCTCGAGCTTGGTCAACTCGGCCTCCGCCGCGATCAGGCGCTCGCGCTGTTCGGCGACCACCTCTTCGGGCGCCTTGGCGAGGAAGTTCTCGTTCGCCAGCTTGCCCTTCAGCCCGCCGATTTCCTTGACCAGCTTGTCCATGGCCTTCTTCAGCCGGGCGCTCTCGGCGGCGACGTCGATGACCCCCGCCAGTTGCAGGCTGAGCGCGCAATCCTCGAGCGCGATGGTCACCGAGCCCTTCGGCGCCTGGTCTGCGAATTCGATGCCCGCGAGTCGTGCCAGGCGCTCGACCAGCGCGCCGTTGCGGGCCAGCCGGTCGCGCACGGCATCGCCGGCGCCGGTCACCACCATCGGAACCTGCGCGCCGCCCGGCACGTTCATCTCGGCGCGGACCGAGCGGACGCCCTCGATGGCCCGGATCACCCAGCCCATTTCGGCATCCGCCGCCGGGTCGGCGAGATCGAGGGGCAGGGCGGGCCAGCCGGCATGGACCAGCATGGTGTCGCGCCGCGCGATCTGGCCCCACAGCTCCTCGGTGATGAAGGGCATGATCGGGTGCAACAGCTTCAGGCACTGGTCCAGCGCCCAGGCGGTGGTGGCGCGGGTCTCGTCGCGCGCCGCTTCGTCCTCGCCTTGCAGGAGCGGCTTCGACAGTTCCACGTACCAGTCGCAGAAGACGCCCCAAATATGGGCGTAGAGGCCGCCCGCCGCGTCGTTGAAGCGGAAGCCCTGCAGCGCCTGATCGGTGGCGGCGGCGATCCGGGCGGTCTCGCCGACGATCCACTTGTTGACCGTCTGGGTGACCCCGCGCGGGTCGAAGCCCGGCACCGGCTTGCAGCCGTTCATCTCGGCGAAGCGCGCGGCGTTCCAGAGCTTGGTGCCGAAGTTGCGGTAGCCCTCGACACGGGAGACGGCGAGCTTGATGTCGCGCCCCATGGCGGCCATCGAGGTGAGCGTGAAGCGCAGCGCATCCGCCCCGTACTGGTCGATGATCTCGAGCGGGTCGATGACATTGCCCAGCGACTTCGACATCTTCTTGCCGTGCTCGTCACGCACCAGCGCATGGACATAGACGGTGTCGAAGGGCTTCAGGGGCTTGCCATTGGCGTCCTTCATGAAGTGCAGCCCGTCCATCATCATCCGGGCAACCCAGAAGAAGATGATGTCGAAGCCGGTCACCAGGACGGACGTGGGGTAATAGCGCTTGAGCTCCGGCGTCTCGTCCGGCCAGCCGAGCGTGGAGAAGGGCCAGAGGGCGGAGGAGAACCAGGTGTCGAGGACGTCGGGATCGCGGAACAAGATGACCTCAAAGAGTTCATCATTTTGGCCGGCCTTGCTGTACCCCCAGGTGGGATGGACATCTTGAGTGGAGTCTGGACGATCTTCGCGGAAATTGATCTCCACGTTCGGACCGTAGTACTCCAGTGCGAGCTTCTGCACCTCCTCACGTGATGTTGCGCAGAACGTTTTCCCGTTGGACCCTTCAACACCGAAATTGTCAAAATCCGGCCCATACCACACCGGAATCTGGTGCCCCCACCAGAGCTGGCGCGAGATGCACCAGGGCTCGATGTTCTCCATCCAGTGGAAATAGGTGTTCTCCCAGGATTTCGGGACGAGTTGCACCTGGCCGTTCTTCACGTAGTCGATGGCGGGTTTGGCCAGCGTCGCGGCGTCGGCGAACCACTGGTCGGTCAGCCAGGGCTCGATGGCGACCTTCGAGCGGTCGCCGTGGGGAACCACATGGGTCTCCTGGTCGATGCCGTCCAGCCAGCCCTGCTCGCCGGCCAGCTTGACGATGCGCTTGCGGGCGTCGTAGCGGTCCTTGCCGTGCAGCGTCATCGCCTCCGGGTCGGGCTGGCAGCCCTCGAGGAAGTCGGCATTGCCCTCGAGCAGCATGTGAGCTTTCGAGTCCATCACGTTGATCTGGCGCAGGTTCTGGCGCTTTCCAACCTGGAAGTCGTTGAAGTCGTGCGCGGGCGTGATCTTCACCGCACCCGTGCCCTTGGTCGGGTCGGCATGCTCGTCGGCGACGATGGGGATCCGGCGGTTCACCATCGGCAGGATCACGTCCTTGCCGATGAGGCTGGCATAGCGCGGGTCCTCGGCGTTCACCGCCACGCCGCTGTCGCCCAGATAGGTCTCGGGCCGGGTGGTGGCGACGACGATGTAATTGCGCTCCTGCCATGTCGTCGCGTTGCCGTCCTCGTCATGGGCCACCGGGTGACGGTAGGTCACGCCGTCGGCCAGCTCGTACCGGAAGCGCCAGAGGTTGCCCTTCTCCTCGACCTGCTCGACCTCCAGATCCGAGATCGCGGTCTCGAAATGCGGGTCCCAGTTGACCAGCCGCTTATCCCTGTAGATCAAGCCCTCGTTGTAGAGCTGGACGAACACCTTCAGCACCGCAGCCGACAGCCCCTCGTC
>DATHZU010000107.1:0-17488 GCA_035458445.1 Thermohalobaculum sp.
TGATCGATTCGATCCAGACCATGTGGGCCGATCACGTGGATTCGGCCCCCGGCTCGGTGAGCCAGGTCCGCGCCACGGCGCATGAGCTAGTCGGTTTTGCCAAGCGGCGCGGAATATCGGTGGTGCTGGTCGGCCATGTGACCAAGGAGGGCCAGATCGCCGGCCCCCGCGTGGTCGAGCACATGGTCGATACCGTGCTCTATTTCGAGGGCGAGCGTGGCCACCAGTTTCGCATCCTGCGCGCCGTCAAGAACCGCTTCGGCCCAGCGGACGAGATCGGCGTCTTCGAGATGACGGGCGCCGGCCTTGCCGAGGTCACCAACCCTTCGGCGCTGTTCCTTGGCGAGCGCAGCGAGGCAGCTTCGGGCTCGGCGGTCTTCGCCGGAATCGAGGGCACAAGGCCGGTGCTGGTCGAGCTTCAGGCGCTGGTCGCGCCCTCGGCCCTGGGAACGCCGCGCCGGGCGGTCGTGGGCTGGGATTCGAGCCGCCTGTCGATGGTCCTGGCGGTGCTGGAGGCCCGCTGCGGGGTTTCGCTGGCCGGGAACGACATCTATCTGAACGTGGCCGGAGGCCTGCGCATCTCGGAACCCGCCGCCGATCTGGCCGCCGCCACGGCGCTCTTGTCCGCCTTTACCGGCGAGCCGGTGGCGCCTGGGACCGTCGTATTCGGGGAAATCAGCCTCTCAGGCGCGATCAGACCCGTGACACAGCCCGAACTAAGGCTTAAAGAGGCCGAAAAGCTCGGCTTCACGGCGGCTTGCGTACCTTTTCGAATGAAGCGTCTGGAAGAATCTGGCATATCAGTTCAACATGTGAGTGATTTGCTGGAGTATGTCGGCCAGAACTTCGCAGCGGCACGGGACTGAACGAGGGCAGGATCGGGGGAATAGACCATGCCATTCACCATCGTCGATATTGCCATTGTCGTGATTACGGTTCTCTCGGGACTGCTTGCATCGTCGCGCGGCTTCACGCGCGAGATGTTCGCGATCGGTGGCTGGATCGTCGCGGCGGTCGCGGCCTTCTACGGCGCCCCGGTGCTCGAGCCCTTGCTTCGCGAGGCGCCGGTTGTGGGCGAAAAGCTGGCGGCGTCCTGCGTGCTGTCGATCCTGTCCGCCTTCACCATCGTGCTGGCGATTGCCTTGGCGATCCTGTCGGTGTTCACGCCGATCATATCGCATATCGTGCTCGATTCCGCGCTGGGATCGCTGGACCGGCTGCTCGGTTTCCTGTTCGGGGTCGCCCGCGGCGTCCTGCTGATCGCGGTTGCGTTCCTGATCTACACTCATTTCAGCGGCGAGGTCCGGTGGGCACCGCTCGACAATGCCACCCTGCGTGCATTGTTCGAGGAATCCGCCACGCTGATCGAGCAGAACCTGCCCGAGGCGGTCCCCGAGTGGTTCGGCGAGAAGGTCGACGCCCTGATGGTCAGCTGCGGTGACCTTGCGCCGACGCTGAACGAGCCTGCCACGGGTACGGAGGGTGCAGCGACCGAAGGTGCGGCAACCGAAGGCGCTGCCGAGGGCACTGCCACGACGGGCACCACCGGCAACTGATCCCGATCCCGGGAACCGATCTTTCCGCACGGAGACGCACGGGTGATGACTTCCGCGCGCCGGTGAGTATATAAGGCCGCGCAACAGTCCTGGCGGGAGCCAATGAATGACCGAGTCCGGCGATCCTGTGTGGCCTTCACATCCCTTCGATGATGACAAGCTGCGCGAGGAATGCGGCGTATACGGTGTCCTGGGGGTGGACGACGCCGCAAACTACGTCGCGCTGGGGCTCCATGCCCTGCAGCATCGCGGCCAGGAAGCGGCGGGAATCGTCTCGTACAGCCCGGAGACCGGCTTCAACACGGTGCGCCGGATCGGCTATGTGCGCGACAACTTCACCAAGCAGAGCGTCATGAACCTGCTGCCCGGGCGGTTGGCAATGGGGCACACCCGCTACTCGACCGCCGGCGGAAAGGGCGGCGCCGCCCTGCGCGACGTCCAGCCGCTTTACGCGGATTTCGCGCTTGGCGGCTGTGCCATCGCCCATAACGGCAACCTGACCAACGCCGATGCGCTGCGCAGCCAGTTGATCGACCGCGGCTCGATCTTCCAGTCCAGTTCGGACACCGAGTGCATCGTCCACCTGATGGCGCGCTCGATCCAGAAGACCATCCCGGACCGCATGAAGGACGCGCTCAGGATGGTCGAGGGCGCCTTCTCGGTGATCGCCATGACGCGCTCGAAGATGATCGGCGTCCGCGACCCGCTGGGCGTGCGCCCGCTGGTGCTGGGCCGCTACGGCAATGCCTGGATCCTGTCGTCCGAGACCTGCGCGCTCGACATCATCGGCGCCGAGTTCGTGCGCGAGATCGAACCGGGCGAGATGGTCATCATCACCGAGAAGGGCATCGAGACCTCGCGCCCGTTCGAGACCGGGAAATCCCGGTTCTGCATCTTCGAGTATGTCTATTTCTCGCGCCCGGACAGCCTGATCGGCGGGCTTTCGGTCTACGAGGCGCGCCGCCGGATCGGGGTGGAACTCGCCCGCGAGGCACCGGTCGAGGCGGACATCGTCTGCGCGGTGCCGGACAGCGGCACGCCCGCCGCCATCGGCTACAGCCAGGAAAGCGGCATCCCCTACACCATGGGGATCATCCGCAACCAGTATGTGGGCCGCACCTTCATCGAGCCCACCGAGCAGATCCGCGACATGGGCGTGCGCCTGAAGCTGAACGTCAACCGGGCCATCGTCGAGGGCAAGCGGGTGGTTCTGGTCGACGATTCGGTGGTGCGCGGCACCACCAGCCGCAAGATCAAGGACATGATCCTTGCCGCGGGTGCCGCCGAGGTTCATTTCCGCATCGCCAGCCCGCCCACCCGGTGGTCCTGCTTCTACGGCGTCGACACGCCCGAGCGCGAGAAGTTGCTGGCCTCGAGCATGACCGAGGAAGCCATGTGCCGCCATCTGGGCATGGATTCGCTGCGCTTCGTCTCGCTGGACGGGCTCTACCGCGCCTGCGGCTATGCAGGCGGGCGCGACGCCAAGGCGCCGCAGTTCTGCGACGCCTGCTTCAGCGGCGACTATCCCATCGATCCGTCCGACGCCCGCGCCAACGGCAAGATCAAGGAGCCGGTCGGCGCATGAGCTGGTGTTCCGGAAAGACAGCCCTGGTCACCGGCGGCAATTCCGGCATCGGTCGGGGCATCGTGCATGCGCTGGCAGCCGGGGGTGCACGGGTGATCATCGCCGCCCGCGATCCGCAGAAGGGCGCCAAGGTCGTGGCCGAGGTGGATGCCGAGGGCGGGCGGGCCGAGTTCCACGCCGTGGACCTGGCCGAGGAGCCGCAGGTGATGGCGCTGCGCGACCGGCTGGCGCTGGACAGGCTGGACCTCCTGGTGAACAACGCAGGCGTCGGCATGCGCCGCTCCGGCGTCACGCCCCAGATGTCGCCGGCTCAGCGCTGGGCCGCGCTGCGGGGGCCCAATGTCGACGCCGCCTACCAGATGAGCGCTGCCTTCCTCCCCGCGCTCGGCAGGTCGCCGCACGGCGCCATCGTCAATATATCGTCGACGGCGACGCTGCATGGAAACTGGGGCCTCTACTGCATGGCCAAGGCCGCGGTCGAGGCGCTGACCCGCGGCTTCGCCGCGGAGGCCGCACCGCATGGGGTGCGGGTCAACTGCGTCAGCCCCGGCTGGATCGCCACCGAGAACGACGCCGCGGTGCCGCCCTCGGGAAAGGTCGGCGGCGACTGGGACCTGCCGCCCTCGTTCTTCAACCGCATGGGAACGCCGGCCGAGATAGCGGCGGCGGTGATGTTCCTGGGCTCGCCCGACGCCTCGTTCGTCACCGGCCAGACCCTGATCGTCGATGGCGGGCTGAGCATCACCGACTATACGTCGCTGCCCGTTCTGGCGCAGCGCGGCGACAAGATCCGCTCGCAATGAACGCGGGTCGGTTCCAGGGCCAGGTCGCGCTGGTCACAGGCGCGTCGCGCGGCTTCGGCTTTGCCAGCGCGGCCGCGCTGGGCGCTGCGGGAGCCCATGTGATCGCCGTGGCCCGCACCGCGGGCGGACTCGAGGAGCTTGACGACCGCATCGCGGCGGCGGGCGGCAGCGCAACGCTGGTGCCGCTGGATATCCGCGACGACGAGGGGCTCTCGCGGCTGGGCAGCGCCATCTTCGAGCGCTGGGGGCGGCTGGACCTGTGGCTGCATACCGCGATCCAGGCCGCGCCGCTGCAGCCGGTCGAGCATATCGAGGCGAAGGAGCTGGACCAGTCCGTCGCCACCAACATCCGTGCCTTCCACCGGCTGATCCGCGTGGTCGACCCGCTGTTGCGCCGGGCCGAGGCACCGCTGGCGCTGGTCGCTGCCGACGATCCGGTGGGCGCCAAGTTCCACGGCACCTACACCGCCTGCAAGGCCGCCCAATCCGCTCTGACCATGGCATGGGCCGCCGAATCCGAGCAGCGGATCACCATCGCCGAGGTTCAGCCCCCGCCGATGGCCACGGCGCTCCGCGCCCGGTTCCACCCGGGCGAGGATCGGGCGGCGCTGACATCGATCGACGAAGCGGCAGAGCGGTTGGTAAGAGCCCTGGATCAGGGCCGGATCAGCAGCGGCCAGCGGGTGAATATCTGAACGCCGCAGTGACCGGAAAACCTCGGGTCAGCGGTCCTTGGCGTAGGGATTCTCGCCCTTCCTCAGCATCAGCCGGATCGGCACGCCCCGCAGGCCGAAGGCCTCGCGCAATCCGTTCACCAGGTAACGCAGATAGCTTTCGGGCAGCGCGTCGGGGCGCGAGCACCAGGTGACGAAGCTGGGCGGGCGGGCCTTGACCTGGGTGATGAAGCGCAGCTTCAGCCTGCGGCCCGAAACGGCGGGCGGCGGATGCTGGTCCAGCACCTCGCCCAGCCACTGGTTCAGCTTCGCCGTGCTGACGCGCTTGTTCCAGATGCGGTGGGTTTCCAGGATCGCGTCGCGCAGCTTGTCCAGCCCGCGCCCGGTCAGGGCCGAGACGGGCACCACGGAGGCGCCCTTCAGTTGCGGCAGGTGCAGCTCCAGGGCCTCGCGGATTTCCCTGGCGCGGGCGCTCTTGTCGTCCACCAGGTCCCATTTGCTGACCGCCAGGACCACCGCCCTGCCCTCGCGCTCGGCAAGGTCGGCGATGCGCAGGTCCTGGGTCTCGAAGGCGCCGTCGGCGTCCATCAGCACCACGACCACCTCGGCGAAGCGGATCGCCCGGATCGCGTCGCCGGTGGAGAGCTTCTCGAGCTTCTCCTGGACGCGCGCCTTCTTGCGCAGTCCGGCGGTGTCGAAGATGCGGAAGTCCCGCCCGCCCCAGTTGCAGGTCACCGCGATGGCGTCGCGGGTGATCCCGGCCTCGGGGCCGGTCAGCAGCCGGTCCTCGCCGATGATGGCGTTGACCAGCGTCGACTTTCCCGCATTCGGCCGCCCGACGATGGCGATCTGCAGGGGCCGGCTCTCGGCCAGCTCGTCCTCCTCCGCGTCGGGATCGAATTCCGCGGTCTCCGCCGCCAGCCGGTCGAACTCGTCGGCGAAGGGCATCAGCGCCGCATAGAGGTCGCCCATGCCCTCGCCATGCTCGGCCGAGATGCCGATCACGTCGCCCAGGCCCAGCGCGTAGGCCTCGTACATCCCCGCCTCGCCGGCCCGGCCCTCGGCCTTGTTGGCCGCGACGATCACCTTGGTGCCGCGCTTGCGCAGGATATCGGCGAAGATCTGGTCGCTGGGAGTGACGCCCTCGCGGGCGTCGATCATGAACAGGCACAGGTCCGCCTCGGCCACGGCGCGCTCGGTCAGCTTGCGCATCCGCCCGGGCAGGCTTTCGTCGTCCGCAACCTCCAGCCCAGCCGTGTCGATCACGGTGAAGGTGAGGTCGCCCAGCTTTGCCTCGCCCTCGCGCAGGTCGCGGGTGACGCCGGGCTGGTCATCGACCAGCGCGATGCGCTTGCCGACCAGCCGGTTGAACAGCGTCGACTTCCCCACATTGGGGCGCCCGATGATCGCGAGCTTGAATGGCATCAGCTTGCCCGGCAGACCCTGGCACGGATGCCGCCATTACCGGAACGCATGTAGTGTTCCGTTGTCCGACAGCACATAAACCGTCCCGTTCGCGACCACCGGCCCGGTGGTCGAGCCGCCGGAGATCCGGGCACCGCCCAGCGGCTGACCGGTTGCGGCGTCATGGGCGTGGAGATTGCCCAGGCTGTCGGTGAACAGCAGCCGCCCGTTGACCAGCACCGGGCCGGAATAGGCGATGGCGTCTTCCAGATCCTTCACGTCCTCGAACGCGGCAAGCTGGGTCTCCCACACGGTCGTGCCGTCACGCGCCGCGATCTGCATCAGCTTGGCATCGTCGCTGACAAGGAAGATCGACTCTCCCGCGGCCCAGATCGGGCTCGCCGAGCCTACATTGCGAGTCCAGGCACGCTGGCCGGCGCGGCCGTCGATGGCAAGCATCCGGCCGCTCTGGTTCGCGGCAACGACATAGGACCCGACCACCACCGGATCGCCGGACACGTCGGTGATCGCCGCGCGTGCCAGTCCCTTGCGTCCACCGCTCAGCACCGCGCTCCAGATCCGCCGTCCGGTCCTGCTCTCCAACGCGACCAACTCGCCCGAGGCAAAGGGCAAAACGGCCACCGGTCCCACGATCGCCGGGCTGGCACCGCCCAGCAGCGCCGCATTGCTGGAAGCACCCCGCATCCGCCAGCGCAGCTTGCCGTCGGCGGCTTCCAGGCCGACAGCGGTGTTGTCGCGAGTCACCGCCACGACCAGCCCGTTCTGCGCGGCGGGCGCGGCGCGGAACGGCGCACCAAAGCTGCCGCGCCACAGGATCTCGCCTGAGGCCGCGTTGACCGCCAGCACCTCGCCGAAACCGGTGGTGGCGAAGATCGTGCCACCATCGGCCGCAAGACCGCCGCCGAATCCCTCGCCGCCGTTCTCGCCCGCAGGCGAGATATCGGTTTGCCAGCGCCGCGACCCGGATGTTGCATCGTAGGCCGAAAGGACCGATCTCGCATCCATCGTGAAGACGGTCCCGCCGACGACAATCGGGGCGCTGGTGATGGCGCCGTCACTATCGGCACCCGCGCCGGCATCGACCGACCAGGCTGCGTTCAGGCCCGACGGGCCGGCGAGATGGCCGGAATTGTGATTGGCCGCGCCGTTCGTCTGGGTCCAGTCGGCATTGGTCCGGGCCTCGGGCAATGGTGCCTGCGGGGCCGCCAGTGCAGCCGCAGCCTCGGGTTCGGCCCGAATCCTGACGCGCTCGCCCTCCAGCACCTCGTCGTCGCTGAACCAGCCGCACCCGCTCAGCAGCGAGGCGCTGGCAAGGCCGAGGAAGGCCAGCCTGACAATCGGGGCAGAAATCCGGGCAAGGCGCATGATCATCTCCAAACTGTCGTACCAAGCGTGGCGGTCTGTCCTACTGCGTCACCTGCGGGATTTGCCCACCGCTGCTGATCAGCATCACGCTCGCCCGCTCGCGCAGGCTGCGGGTTGCCGCGGCGTCCTCGAGGATGGCGATCAGGTCGGCATGCCCGGCCTCGACCGCACCGGAGTTCAACCGCAAGGCCGCCCGTAACTCCAGCGCCAGCAGGCGATAGGGTCCATCGGCGGCGGTCAGCGGCTCGAGCTCGGCAATCGCCTCCTGCGGGTCCATCACCCCCAACGCCACCCGCACCGCCTCGAGCCGCGCAAGATCGGCATAAGCGCGCCCCAGCCCCGGCTCGGCCGCGATTGCACGATAGGCCTCGGCGGCCCCGGGGGCGTCACCCTCGGCAGCCTTGGCCGCGGCCAACCGCATCCGGGCGATCGTCTTGGCAGGACCGTCCAGCGTCTCGATCAGGGTCTCCTGATCGGAGACCGAGTCGAGATCCGTGGCCAGAACGGCCCCCCCGGCAGCGCGCGCGACCTGTTCCTGGTAATGGTTGTACCAGTTCAGCCCCGCCGACGCGGCGACGATCACCGCAACCGTACTCAGCACATAGGGGCCGTACTTCTTCCACAGCCGGAACATCCGGTCCTGCCGGACCTCTTCCGTCACCTCCTGGATAAAGGAGTCTGTCTCGCTCAAACTTCGTCTCCTCGCAGCAGCGCGCGCCGACCTTTAACGCTGCTTGGCCGCAAAGCAAAGCGGTATCGGATCATTTCGGCTTGTATGTGTGTTCCGGAGCCGGGAAATTGCGGGCGCGGACCTCCTCGGCATACTGCGAAACCGAGGCTTTCATCATTTCCTCCATGGTCCCGTAGCGCTTCACGAAAGTCGGCACCCGGGGCATCAGGCCCACCATGTCCTCGAAGACCAGAATCTGCCCGTCGCATTTCGCGCTGGCGCCGATCCCGATGGTGGGGATCGAGACCGCCGCGGTGATCCGGTCGGCCAGCGGCGCGGCCACCCCCTCGACCACCACCGAGAACGCGCCCGCCGCCTCGACGGCCTTGGCATCGGCGACCACCGCATCGTAATGCGCCTCGTCGCGCACGGCCTTGAAGCCGCCCGCGGTATTCATCGACTGCGGCATCAGGCCGATATGGGCCATCACCGGGATGCCCCGGCGCGCCAGGTACTGGATGGTCGGCGCCATCTCGATGCCGCCTTCCAGCTTGATCGCATGGCAGCCGGTCTCCTTGACCACGCGCGAGCCATTGCGGAACGCGACCTCCGGGCTTTCCTCGAAGCTGCCGAAGGGCATGTCCACCACCACCAGCGCCTTGTCGGCGCCACGCACCACCGCCTGGCCGTGCATGATCATGTGCTCCAGCGTCACGCCCAGGGTGTTCGGCATGCCGTGGATCACCATGCCGAGCGAGTCGCCGACCAGAAGCAGGTCGCAGACCTCGTCGCAGATATGCGCCACATGGGCGGTGTAGGAGGTCAGGCAGACCAGCGGGTCGCCCCCCTTTCGGGCCATGAAATCCGGCACGGTCATGCGCTTGCGGCGCGCCGAGCCGGGCATCTGGTCCGGATCGGTGATGGCGGATTTCTTCGAGATCGTGCTCTGCGTCGACATCTGCGTGTCCTCTACTCGGGATCGCGCGAGCATATAGCGCCAATGCCGCGGGAAAAAGCATTGTCTTGCGGCATAAAACCTCGATTTCGCGGGTCGCAGTGCGTTTCCGCGCCGCGTTCCGCCTCGCCCCCCTTTTCCACAGGGCGGAACCGGCCTATCTTTGGCCGGAACCAACAGGCCGGTCCCGGACCGGTCGCCCGCGCTGGGATCGGCGCGGGCCGGAAAGGAACCGATGCGCTTCACATCGCTGATACTTGCGCTGTTGCTCGGCGGCGGGGTCTACTACTGGTTCGCGGTCCGCCCGCTCCAGGGCGACCAGGCCGGGCCGCCCGGCACGGCGGCCGTTGCCGTGGCGCCCCAGGCGGAGACGCCCGAGGCGGTGCCGGTGATGGTGCTGCTGAGCAAGTCCGAGTCCACCGCCACCCGATTGACGCTACGCGGCCGAACCGCGGCCAACCGCAACGTGTCGGTCCCTGCGGAGACCGCCGGGCTCGTCATCTCGCAGCCGCTGCGCAAGGGCGCGACCGTAGCCGAGGGCGACGTTCTGTGCCGCCTCGACCCAGGCGCCCGTCAGGCCCAGCTGCTGGAAGCCGAGGCGCGGCTGGCCGAGGCGCGGGTCGAGGCCGAAGCGGCCACCACCCTCAGCCAGAAGGGATTCGCATCCGAGACGACGCGCATGTCGCGTCAGGCTCAGCTCGAAGCGGCACAGGCCGCGGTGGACCTGGTCAGGCTGGATATCGCCCGGCTGGTGATCCGGGCGCCGTTCTCGGGCGTCCTCGAGACCGATACCGCCGAGATCGGCTCACGCCTTGGACCTGGCGACACCTGCGCGACGCTGATCGACCTCAGCTCGGTCAAGGTGACGGGTTTCGTGTCCGAGCAGGAGGTCGACCAGATCGAACTCGGCCAGACCGCCGCGGCGCGGCTGATCAACGGCCGGGTGATTCCCGGTGAGATATCCTTCATCAGCCGCGTCTCGGACCCCGAGACCCGCACCTTCCAGGTCGAGGTCAAGCTTCCCAACCCGGACGACCGCATCCGCGACGGCATGACCGCCGAATTGCAGATCGAGCTGCCCGCGAGAGTCGCCAACCGGATTCCGCAGACCGCCCTGACGCTGGACGACGACGGTCGGCTGGGCGTCAGGCTAGCCGAGGACGGGGTCGCCCGCTTCTACCCGGTCCGCATCGTGCGCGAGGAAGTCGACGGCGTCTGGGTCTCGGGCCTGCCAGGCACGGCCGAAGTGATCGTCGTCGGCCAGGAGTTCGTCCGCGACGGCCGGGCCGTCGCGGCGAACCGCTTCGACGGGAGCGCACTGCAGTGAGCGGAACCCGGATCGGGCCCCTGACCGGGGTCGTCGACTGGGCCACCGCCCGTGCGCGGATGGTGCTGGCCTTCATCGTGATTTCGCTCGCCGCCGGGCTGACCGCCTATTTCTCGCTGCCGAAGGAGGGCGCGCCGAACATCGACGTGCCGGTGCTCTACATCTCGGTGCCGCTGCCGGGCGTCTCGGCGACCGATTCCGAACGCCTGCTGATCAAGCCGCTGGAGACCGAGCTGCGCGGCCTCGACGGCCTGAAGGAGATGACCGGCATCGCCTCCGAGAACCATGCCGGCATGCTGCTGGAGTTCAATTTCGGCTGGGACAAGCAGGCGACGCTGGCGGATGTGCGCGACAAGGTCGACCAGGCCAAGGCCGAGTTCCCCGATGACGCCGAAGCCGCGACGATCAACGAGATCAACCTCTCGCAATTCCCGGTCCTCGTCGTCTCGCTGTCGGGCGAGGTGCCCGAGCGCACCCTGCTGCGGCTGTCGAAGGAACTGCAGCGCGCGATCGAGAGCCTGCCATCGGTGCTGGAGGCCGAGCTGACCGGCCATCGCGACGAAATGGTCGAAGTGCTGATCGACCCGCTGAAGCTGGAATCCTACAACGTCACGGCGCAGGACCTGCTGACCGTCTTCGACCGCAACAACAAGCTGATCCCCGCAGGCTCGGTCGAAAGCGCCACGGCGGCCTTCTCGGTCTCGGTCCCGGGCTCGTTCGAGACGCTCGAGGACGTCGCCAACCTGCCGGTCAAGGTCAACGGCGACCGGGTGGTACGGCTGGGGCATGTCACCGAGATACGCCGCACCTTCGAGGACGCCGAAGGCCGCGCCCGGTTCAACGGCAAGAAATCGCTGTCGCTGCAGGTCAAGAAACGCATCGGCGAGAATATCATCGAAACCGTCAAGTCGGTGCGCGCGACCGTCGACAAGGTCGTGCAGGACTGGCCGGGGCCGCTGCGGAGCGCCGTCAATATCGACCTGTCGATGGACGAGTCCACCCGGGTGACCGACATGGTCAGACAGCTCGAATCGAGCGTTCTGACGGCCGTGCTGCTGGTGATGATCGTGGTCCTGGCCGCCTTGGGGTTCCGCTCGGCCCTGCTGGTGGGCATCGCGATCCCCTGCTCGTTCCTGCTCAGCTTCGGGCTGATGGCGGCGCTGGGGATGAGCGTCAACAACATGACCATGTTCGGCCTGATCCTGGCCGTCGGCATGCTGGTGGACGGCGCCATCGTGGTGGTGGAATACGCCGACAAGCGGATATCCGAGGGTGTCGGGCCGATGTCGGCCTATGCCGACGCCGCGCGGCGGATGTTCTGGCCGATCACCTCGTCGACCGCGACGACGCTCTGCGCCTTCCTGCCGATGCTGCTGTGGCCCGGAATGCCGGGCCAGTTCATGGGGCAACTGCCGATCACCCTGATCTTCGTGCTCAGCGCCTCGCTGATCGTGGCCTTGATCTACCTGCCGGTGATGGGCGGCGTCGCCGGCCGGGTCAGCCGGTTCCTCGGCCAGATGCGCCCCGGCGGCAACCCGCCGCCGCAGCCGCCAAGGCAATACCGGCGCCGCGCCTTCGGCCATCTGGTCGGCGCCATCGTGCTGAACCCGGTCGGGCCGTTCCTGGCGCTGGGGCTGGCGCTGGCCTTCATCGTCGGCACGTTCCAGTTCTTCGGCCAGAACAGCAACGGCGTCGAGTTCTTCGTCAAGACCGACCCGGAGCGCGCCATCGTCTATGTCCGGGCGCGTGGCAATCTCAGCCTCGCCGAGCGCGACCGCATGGTGCGCGCGGTCGAGGATGCGGTGATCGACGTGCCCGGCATCGCCGCCGTCTTCGCCTTCTCCGGCGGCGGCGGGCTGGAGAACAAGACGGGCCAGGAAGGCCCGCCCGACGCCGTCGGTCAGGTGCAGCTGGAACTCGCGCCCTGGACCGAACGCGGCTCGGGCGAGGACATCCTGGACGAGATCGAAAACCGGATCACCGCCATCCCCGGCGTGCTGGCCGAGATCAAGCGCCAGGAAGACGGCCCGCAGCAGGGCAAGCCGGTGCAGCTGGAGGTGAAGTCGAACAGCTGGGACGACCTAAGGCTCGCCGCCCAGATCGCCCGCGACCGCTTCGACGGGACGCCCGGCCTGATCAATATCGACGATACCCGCCCGCTGCCCGGCATCGACTGGAAGATCGACGTGGACCGCGCCGATGCCGGTCGCTACGGGGCGGACGTGGCCACCATCGGCCCGCTGGTGCAATCGGTGACCCGGGGCGCGATCCTGGATACCTACCGCCCCGCCGACGCCGACGAGGAACTGGATGTCAGGGTCCGGTTTCCGCCCGAGGACCGCCGCCTCTCGACGCTCGACGACCTGAAGGTGACCACCATCCGGGGGCTGGTGCCACTGTCGAACTTCATCTCGCGCCATCCCGCCCCGAAGCTGGGCGAGATCAAGCGCAAGGATGGCCAGCGGTTCTTCCAGGTCCGCGCCGATGTGGGTCCCGAGACCTCGGCCATCGCCGAGATCGCCGCGCTGGAGAAATGGATCGCCGACGAGAAGCCATTCCCGGCCTCGGTGGCCGCCCGCTTCACCGGCGACCGCGAGGAACAGGCCGAGAGCCAGGCGTTCCTGATGAATGCCTTCGCCGGTGCCCTGGGACTGATGTTCGTGATCCTGCTGGCGCAGTTCAACTCGGTCTACAACTCGGTCCTGGTGCTCTCGGCCGTGGTGATGTCGGTCGCGGGCGTGCTGATCGGCATGCTGGTGATGGACCAGAAGTTCTCGATCATCATGACCGGCACCGGCATCGTGGCACTGGCGGGCATCGTGGTGAACAACAACATCGTCCTGATCGACACATTCCAGGACTACGCCCGGCGGATGAACCCGCTGGAGGCCATCGTGCGCACCGCCGAGGACCGCATCCGCCCGGTGCTGCTGACCACGGTCACGACCATGGCAGGCCTGATGCCGATGATGCTGGCGATGAGCATTGACATCGCCAATGGCGGCATCAGCCGGGGGGCACCGACGGCGCTGTGGTGGGTCCAGCTTGCCACCGCAGTGGTCTTCGGCCTGGGCATCGCGACCGTGCTGACCCTGATCGTGACCCCCGCCGCGCTGGCCGCGCGAATCTGGCTGGCGCGGATGTTCGGCACCGGGGCGCTGACGGTGTGGTTCGGGCTCGGCGGCCTGCTGCGCGGGGGCTGGTCACGCTCGGCCTATATGCGCGACCGCAGCCTGCGCCGCCGGATCGATCGCGCGGGCCTGCCCGAAGTCATCTGGACCGAGCCGGAGGTCCCGGAGCCCGCCTCGGTCATCCGCGCCGCCGAATAGCACCGGTCCCGGCCGCGTCACGCCACTTCCGTCACCCGCTCGCCCACCAGCGTCACGATATCGCCCATGATCCGGTTCAGCTCGAAGTCCTTGGGCGTGTAGACCCGGGCCACGCCCCCGGCCTGCAAGGCCGCCGCGTCGTCCTCGGGGATGATGCCGCCCGCCACGACCGGCACCTCGCCCAGGCCCGCGGCGCGCATGCGCTCGACCACCTCGCCGATCAGCTCCATGTGGCTGCCGGACAGCACCGAGAGGCCGACGATATGGGCGCCCTCCGCCTCCGCCGCCTCGACGATCTGCGCCGGGGTCAGGCGGATGCCCTGATAGACCACGTCGATGCCGCAGTCGCGCGCGCGCACGGCGATCTGCTCGGCGCCGTTCGAATGGCCGTCCAGCCCCGGCTTGCCGACCAGGAACTTCAGCCGCCGCCCCAGCCGCGCCGAGACCGCGTCCACCTCGGCCCGCAGGTCGTCCAGCCCCTCGGCCGAGTTCGAGACCGATTTCGAGACGCCGGTCGGCGCCCGGTACTCGCCGAAGGCGCTGCGCATGGCGGCGCCCCACTCGCCGGTGGTCACCCCGGCCTTCGCGGCCTCCACCGAGGCCGGCATGATGTTGCGGCCCTCGCGCGCGGCGTCGCGCAGCGCGGCTAGGGCGGCCTCGACGGCCCCCTTGTCGCGGCTTGAACGCCAGGCCTGCAGGCGGGCCACCTGGTCGGCCTCGACCGCTGGATCGACCACCAGGATGCCGCCCTCGCCCGCCGTCAGCGGGCTGGGCTCGGTGGTGGTGTAGCGGTTGACGCCGATCACCGCGGTGGCGCCGCTCTCGATCCGCTGCAGGCGCTGCGAGTTCGACTCGACCAGCCGCCCCTTCATGTATTCGATGCAGGCAACCGCCCCGCCCATGGCATCGATCCGGCCAAGTTCCTCGCGCGCGCCGTCCTTCAACGCCTCGACCTTGGCCTCGACCACCGGGTTGCCGTCGAACAGGTCGTCGTATTCCAGCAGGTCGGTCTCGTAGGCCAGCACCTGCTGCATCCGCAGCGACCACTGCTGGTCCCAGGGGCGCGGCAGGCCCAGCGCCTCGTTCCAGGCGGGCAGCTGCACCGCCCGGGCGCGGGCGCGTTTCGACAGCGTCACCGCCAGCGTCTCCAGCAGGATGCGGTAGACGTTGTTCTCGGGTTGCTGCTCGGTCAGGCCCAGGCTGTTGACCTGCACGCCATAGCGGAAGCGGCGCATCTTGGGGTCGTCCACGCCGTAGCGATCGCGGCAGATCTCGTCCCACAGGTCGACGAAGGCGCGCATCTTGCACATCTCGGTGACGAAGCGCAGGCCCGCATTGACGAAGAACGAGATGCGCCCGACGACCATGGGGAAATCCGCTGCCGGCACCTGCCCGCGCACCTGGTCCAGCACTGCCACCGCCGTGGCCAGCGCGAAGGCCAGCTCCTGCTCCGGCGTCGCCCCCGCCTCCTGCAGATGGTACGAGCAGACGTTCATCGGGTTCCACTTTGGCACGTGGGTGTAGCAATACTCGGCCACGTCGCCGATCAGCTTCAGCGAGGGCTGCGGCGGGAACACATAGGTGCCGCGCGACAGGTATTCCTTGATGATGTCGTTCTGCACCGTGCCCTGAAGCTGGGCGATGTCGGCGCCCTGCTCCTCGGCCGCCGCGATGTACAGCGCCAGCAGCCAGGCGGCGGTGGCGTTGATGGTCATCGAGGTGTTCATCCGCTCGAGCGGGATCTGGTCGAACAGCGCGCGCATGTCGCCCAGATGGCCGATCGGCACGCCGACCTTGCCGACCTCGCCCCTGGCCCGCGGATCGTCGGAATCATAGCCGGTCTGGGTCGGCAGGTCGAAGGCGACGCTGAGGCCGGTCTGCCCCTTGGCCAGATTGGCACGGTACAGCTCGTTCGAGGCCTTGGCCGTGGAATGCCCGGCATAGGTGCGGAACAGCCAGGGTCGGTCTTTTTCGGTCGTCATGTGGCAACCCTCTGCACGGGTTTGAAACGTTCGATCGAGGCGAGGATCACATCCTCGGCCGCGTCGAGATTGTGAAGCGGCACGCGCAGGCCGTATTTGCGGGCGAGCCAGGCATCCACCAGCGGCCAGGTCCAGGGGAAGCGCTTGTAGCTGGGACGGATGCCGGGGCCGAGCTCGACCTTCAGCATGATGAATTCAGGCTGCAGCATGACCTTGCGCCGGCTGCGGCGCATTCGCCAGATCTCGGCCCAGGCCAGCGGGCGCGCGAGCGCCGCAGGCAGATTCAGGCCCTCGGGGCCGATGGTCAGCAGCACCGGGCGGCGCCGGGTCAGCCAGAACAGGCCGAATGTCACCAAAATCAGGAACAGCCCGGCCGGCGCCAGCCACAGCGCGTCGCCCTTCGTCTGCGCGCCGCCCAGGTCGAACATCGCCGCGGCGACGGCGAACGCGCCCAGCGCACCCATGGCCGCAAAGGCGTAGACGCCGCTGCCGGCGGCAAAGCGGAAGGCGTCGGTGCGATCCCTGTCGCCACCGCCCCGAGGGTCCGCGATGCCCTGTGCTGCGCCCATTTTGTCCCGCACATGATTCGATTGCCGCGATCGGCAAAGCCTATAGGCGATTTTGCGCCGCAGCGCAAAATCGATTGTAATTTTGTTTCTGCCGCGCGGAAGCCATAGCAAGATATCGATAAAATCGCCGAAAAACGACTGGTCCGGCGGGGTGGATTTGCACTGCGACGATTTTTTCGGGAATATCCCTCCCGCAGCGCACAAATCCCCTTGCGCAGAAATGCTTGAAATGTCAGTAACCGTTTCAGGCAGAAATTGAACGATTGTTGCGCGGATTTTCCGCGCGACCCCGAAAGCGGAGACCAGCATGGACGGCGCAGGCACCACCGAAGCAACCCTCAAGGACCTCTACGAGGTCGGCCAGATTC
The DNA here is from genome assembly GCA_035458445.1 of Thermohalobaculum sp. GTDB lineage: Bacteria > Pseudomonadota > Alphaproteobacteria > Rhodobacterales > Rhodobacteraceae > Thermohalobaculum. Next base: position 16,609 of record DATHZU010000107.1, read on the forward strand.
CGCCGCTCGGCCATGTGCCGAAGCAGATGTATGCCTGGGCGATCCGGCGCGAGCGCCATGGCGATCCGGATCAGTCGATGCAGATCGAGGTGGTCGAGACGCCGACCATCGATTCGAACGAGGTTCTGGTCTTCGTGATGGCGGCGGGCGTGAACTACAATGGCGTCTGGGCCGGCAAGGGCGTGCCGATCTCGCCCTTCGACGTGCATGGGGCGCCCTACCACATCGCTGGCTCCGACGCCTCCGGGATCATCTGGAAGGTGGGCGACAAGGTGAAGCGCTGGAAGGTCGGCGACGAGGTCGTGGTCCACTGCAACCAGGACGACGGCGACGACGAGGAGTGCAACGGCGGCGACCCGATGTTCTCGCCCAGCCAGCGCATCTGGGGCTACGAGACCCCGGACGGCAGCTTCGCCCAGTTCACCCGGGTGCAGGCCCAGCAGCTGATGAAGCGCCCCCAGCACCTGACCTGGGAGGAGAGCGCCTGCTATACCCTGACGCTCGCCACCGCCTACCGGATGCTGTTCGGCCACCGCCCCCATATCCTGCGGCCCGGCCAGAACGTGCTGGTCTGGGGCGCCTCGGGCGGGCTGGGGTCGTTCGCGATCCAGCTGATCAACACCGCCGGCGCCAATGCCATCGGGGTGATCTCGGACGAGAGCAAGCGCGACTTCGTGCTGCAGCTCGGCGCCAAGGGGGTGATCAACCGCAAGGACTTCAACTGCTGGGGCCAGATGCCCAAGGTCAACACCGACGAGTACAAGGCCTGGTTCGGCGAGGTGCGCAAGTTCGGCAAGGCGATCTGGGACATCACCGGCAAGGGCAACAATGTCGACATGGTGTTCGAGCACCCGGGCGAGGCGACCTTCCCGGTCAGCCT
>DATHZU010000108.1:0-2003 GCA_035458445.1 Thermohalobaculum sp.
TTCCGATCTGGCCCGGGTCAACGGGATGGGGTGTCGCGGGGGGCGCGCTGCGCCATCGTGTTACCGCGACCATCCGCGCATTGCCTCGATGGCGTCCGACAGCCGCTGCTGCCAATCCGGGTCCGTTTCCGCGAAGAACGCCCGTTCCATTCGCGCCAGGAGCTCCGGCCGGCGGTACCAGGCCTCGGCCGCCGATGCGTGCGCGTCGGCTGCGCTTTCCCAAAAGGCGTTCCTCATGCCCCCGGCCGCGTCGGGCCCTCCAATCCAGTCGATGTCATGAGCCACCGCCCGGGCGAGCCATTTGTCCCCGGCCCGGTCGGCCCGGTCCAGCAAGGCACCGAGATCGGCATTGGCGTTGCCCGCCATACAGAGAACGACATCGAGAAACGGGCTGTCTTCAAAGTAACGCTCCGAAAGGCAATGGTCCAGCAGCGCCGCGAAGAACCTCTCCACCGCTGAGCGTTCTGGCTCGGTCCATTTTTCGGGGTAGCCGGTCTCGGCGAGGTAGGAAAGGCTGCACTCCTCTCCGGCGACATGCGGGGCCTCACCTTGCGCAATCAAATCGAACATCCGCGGCAGAATGTAGCGCAGTTCGGACCGCTCGACCGCGCCTGTCTCGGACAGGAAATGATCGGTGTCGAATCGGGTCAATTCGCGCAGCTGCACCGCGCTCAGCCGCTGCCAGTTCTCCCTGTCATATCCCGTGTTGTCGCCTGACCAGCGCTGCGGGGGGTCGCACCGGAAAACCGAGTAGGCATCCTCCACTGCCTGCCGCAGCGGTGTCAGCGGTTCGCCCCCGGCACCCACAGCACATCCCCCTCGCCATTGCCGTTCGCCACCCGCGAGGCGACGAAGAACCAGTCGCTCAGGCGGTTCAGGTACTTCACCGCCGCCGGGTTCACCTCCTCGGTGCCCGCCAGCTCCACGCACAGCCGCTCGGCCCGGCGGCTGACGGTGCGGCACAGATGCAGATGCGCCGCCAGCGCGCTGCCCCCCGGCAGCACGAAGCTGCGCAGGGGCGCCAGCCCCGCATTCATCGCGTCGATATCCGCCTCCAGCCGGTCCACCTGCGCCGGCGTGACCCGCAGCGGCGGATACTCGGCCTCCGCGTCCTTCGCCATCTCCGGGCGGCAGAGATCGGCGCCCAGATCGAACAGGTCGTTCTGGATCCGCGCGAGCGCCGCGTCCATTTCGCCCTCGGCGTGCAGCCGCGCCAGCCCCACGGTGGCGTTGGTCTCGTCCACCGTGCCATAGGCGCCGACCCTGAGCGAATGCTTCGCCACCCGCGTCCCGTTGCCCAGCGCCGTCTCGCCGGCATCGCCGGTGCGGGTGTAGATCCTGTTCAGAACCACCATCGTCTTGTCTCCTGTCCCTCACCCGCCCCGCGTCGCCAGCACCGTCAGCAGGATCAGGATCACCGCCGCGAACTGGGCGATGATCCTGAGCCGCATCAGCCGGTTCGACAGCCGCGCGCCCTCCAGCCCCTCGCGGCGTTTCGAACCGAAGCCGATTACCCCAACCGCCAGCACCGCCAGGGTCACCAGGCAGGCCAGGGTGGCGAGATAGAACAGCATTCCGGACATGGCGTCCCTCCGTCAGCCCCGCAGCATCACGAGGTCCATCAACCGCGTCGGCAGCAGGCGTTTGAGCGTGCCCACTATATAGGTCGGCGTCGTCACATAGTAGCGCGGGCGCGGGCGCGGCGCCTCCAGCGCATGGACGATCTTGCGGCTGGTCGCGGCGCAGCTCAGCTCGAAGGCGTCGGGCTTCGGGTTCTTCTTGTACAGCCGGGGCTCCAGCGTGTCGGCGTAGAACTGGCGCCAGACGCTGTTCTCTCGGTCGATCCAGCGTTCGTAATGGGCACGCGCATTGACCCGGATCAGCGTCTTCACCGGGCCCGGCTCCAGCAGCATCACGTGGATCGGGGTGTCCCGCAGCTCGAGGCGCAGCGTGTCGGTGTAGCCCTCGATGGCGAACTTGGTCGCCACATAGGCGGTGCGCAT
>DATHZU010000109.1:0-5513 GCA_035458445.1 Thermohalobaculum sp.
AGCATGAACCCGGGCCGCAGGCTTGGTGGACGGGCGGGGAGGCGGGGCGGGAGGTTTCCGGCGGCCATGTCCTCAGGAGTAGGGCCAGTAACGCCACCACCAGTTGTCGCGCGGCTGCGGGATACGGCGGCCGGGGCCCAGAGTCCAGCCCCGCCTGAGCGACCATTCATGCCACCAGAGCCAGGCGAACATCTCGGCGAAGATGAGCGCGGTGACCGTCCAGGCCCATTCCTCGCGGGCGAGCGACCAGCCGAAGGGGTACATGATCGCCAGGCCCAGGGGCCGGACCAGCGCCAGGTGCATGGCGAACATCACCGCGATGCGGTTGATCCTGAGCGCCCAGATGATCGCGGCGACCCAGGAGGCCGAGAGCACCGCGAGGCTCAGCGGCCAGGGCAGCATCCCCATCCAGCGGCCCAGGATCAGCGCGAAGATGCCGCCGCCGATCACGTGCAGCGGGCGCGAGCAGGCCAGCCCGAAATCGTCGCCGTTGTAGTCGTTCCAGCGCGCCAGCACCACGGCGCCGGCCGACAGCGAGCCGAAGACCGCGACGATCGGGGCCGAGTTCATCATCGCCGCCAGGATGCCGCGGGGGCTGAAACCCTCGACCTGCCTCAGCTTCTCGCCGTCGATGCCGTAGAGGCCGAGGAACAGCGCCACCACGGTGAAGGTGACCACCGGCGAGATCAGCCCCGGCAGGCGGAAGCGCCAGATGAACAGCGTCATCAGGGCGGCGGAGGTGCCCGACAGCACCGCGATCTGCTGGGCCGGCGGCGAGGCGCGCATCTCGGGCGTCAGCACGCTGACCGCGAGGCCGACCGACATCGGCCCCACCACGCCCAGCGCGCTGCCGGGCCAGATCAGCCCGTGCTTGCCGGCGATGTTCTCGGCCAGCACCCACGAGACGGCGCCGACGCCGAAGAGCCAGGGGATCACGGTGTGGGTCTTGCCGGGCCCGTCGCCCGCCAGCCAGAAGATCAGCACCATCAGCACCAGCCAGGCAAAGACGATGCCCAGCGCCTGCACCCCCTGGCGCCGCCGGTTATCGAGCGGACGGCCCGCAGGATCGACCCGCGGGGTGCGACGACCCTGCCTTGTCTGGCTCAATTGCTCCACCGGTCCAACCCTTACCCCGGGACAAAGGATACTCCGCTTCGCCGACAAGTCCAAGCGGGCGCGGCAATCAGGGCCGGCTTGCGGGTGCCCCGGCCTCAGCCGCCGATCACCTCGACCACCATGTTGCCGTTGGTGTAGACGCAGATCTCGGCCGCGATCTCGAGCGCGCGGCGGGCCGTCGTCTCGGCGTCGCGGTCGGTGTCGGCCATGGCGCGGGCCGCGGCCAGGGCGTAGTTGCCGCCCGAGCCGATGGCGGCGATGCCGCCCTCGGGTTCCAGAACGTCGCCGGCGCCGGTGACCACCAGCAGGGTGGCGCCGTCGGTGACGATCAGCATGGCCTCGAGATTGCGCAGGTACTTGTCGGTGCGCCAGTCCTTGGCGAGCTCGACGCAGGCGCGCATCAGCTGGCCCGGCGCGGCCTCCAGCTTCGCCTCCAGCCGCTCGAGCAGGGTGAAGGCATCCGCCGTCGCCCCGGCGAAGCCGCAGACCACGTCGTGGCCGCCGGGCGAGAGGCGCCGCACCTTGCGGGCATTGCCCTTGATCACCGTCTGGCCGAGGCTGACCTGCCCGTCGCCCGCAACCGCCACCTGATCGCCCTTCTTGACCGCCACGATGGTCGTGCCGTGCCAGCCGGGGAACCGTCCGTCATCACCCTGCATCTGTCCGCTCCGCTCCGCTTCGGCTCCATATAACCTGTGAGCGGCGGAATGACAGCGGTTTGCGAGGGTTCGGACCGTGTCGCGCGGATCGCCGAATCGTGGTAATTTTCCCCCGGGCAAGGGCTTCGCCGCCGAGGCGCGGGAGGAGAGACCGGGATGAACGGATTGCTGGAGACGCGACGCGGGGTTCTGCTGGCCGGGGCCGCCACTGCCGGAGCCATGCTCGTGACGGGGGCTTCCGGCCTGCTCGTCCCGGCCCGGGCCGCCGGGCTCGCGCCGACGACGACCATGCGCGGCGGCGCCAACAACTACCGGCCTGGCGCGCCGATCGTCGAGCGCATCGGCGGTGGCGGCTTCTGGATGTCGGGCACGGTGCGGCGCGCGGGCGACGGCACACCGCTGGAAGGCATTCGCATCCAGATCTGGGCGCACACCACCGAAGGGCACGAGCGCGACCTGCGGAGCCATGGCGCCACGCTGACCGACGCGGAGGGCATGTTCCGGCTGGAGATGCCGCAGATCGTCCCCGCCTTCGGCCAGCCGCACGGGCATCTCGCCTATGACGCGGAGTATGACGGCAACGGCTTCGAGAGCGTGTTCCTGCGTCCGGTGATGCCGAGCTCGCGCGACTCGAGCCTGAGCGCGCATTTCGTCCTGCGCCCGGCCTGACGGGAGTGGGCCTGGCCCGCGCTATCCTGATCTGGGCGGCGCTTGCGGTCGCCATTGTCGTGCCGGTCGGGGTCGCGGCCGCGAGCCCGCTGCTGGCCTGGCGCGACCCGGTCTATATCGCGGGCGGCTTCGCCGGCGTGATCGCCATGGCGCTTCTCCTGCTGCAGCCCCTGCTGGCCGGGGGATACCTGCCTGGCCTGCCCGCGCGGCGCGGACGGCGGGTGCATCTGTGGGTCGGCGCCGGATTGGTTGCGGCCGTGGCGGTCCATGTCGGTGCCCTGTGGGTCACCAGCCCGCCGGATGTGATCGATGTGTTGCTCTTCCGCTCGCCGACGCCGTTCTCGGTCTGGGGGGTTGTCGCGATGTGGGCGGTCTTCGCCGCCGCTCTGGTGGCCGCGTTGCGCCGGCGGCCGGGCCTGAGGCCGATTGCCTGGCGGCTGGGTCACGTGAGTCTGGTATCGGTGGTCGCTCTCGGCGGCGTGGTCCATGCGATGCTGATCGAGGGCACGATGGGAACGGCGTCGAAGGCGGTGCTGTGCGCGCTGGTTCTTGCCGCGGTGGTGAAAGTCATCGTCGATTTGAGGACCTGGACCCTTCTGACGCGCCGGAAGGCGTGACGCCCGGTATATCCCGGCCCGGGCGCGCAGGCTGGGCGCTTGTCAGATTATCGGCCCGCGGGCCTAGTCTCGGCCCCGCCGCCGCGATATATGGGGGACGGATTCCAGATGAGGCCGTCCCATGCGCCAGGCGAAACTTTCCCGCAAGACCGCCGAGACCGCGATCGAGGTGGAGCTGAACCTCGACGGTACCGGGGAATATGACAACCGGACCGGGGTCGGATTCTTCGACCACATGCTGGACCAGCTGGCCCGGCACGCGCTGATCGATCTGAAGATCGAGGCGGCGGGCGATACCCATATCGACGATCACCACACGGTCGAGGACGTGGGCATCGCGCTGGGCAAGGCCCTGGCCGAGGCGCTGGGCGACAAGCGGGGCATCCGGCGCTATGGCTCGTGCCTGCTGCCGATGGACGACACGCTGGTGCGCGCGGCGCTGGACCTGAGCGGGCGGCCCTATCTGGCGTGGGAGGTGGCCTTCACCGCGCCGAAGATCGGCACCTTCGACACCGAGCTGGTGCGCGAGTTCTTCAATGCCTTCGCGATGAATGGCGGAATCACCCTGCATGTCGATTGCCTGCGCGGCATCAACAGCCACCACATCGCCGAAGCGGCCTTCAAGGCGGTGGCGCGGTCCTTGCGCGATGCGGTCGAGGCCGATCCGCGCAAGGGCGACGCGATCCCCTCGACCAAGGGCACGCTCTGAGCCATGGAAACCCAGATCTACACGCTGCACCACAAGGGGGCCCAGCCGCTGCGGGCGGTCGAGGACCGGTTCCGTGCCTGGGCCCTGTTCGCGCCGCCGATCTGGGCGCTGTTCAGCGGCCTGTGGCTGACCCTGCTGGCGCAGGGAGTGCTGATGGGCCTGGTCTCGCTGTGGTCGCCCTTCGCCGTCGCGCCGGTGTTCTACGGGCTGGCGGTGATCCATGGCTGGGAGGGCGGCGCCATCATCCGCGCCGAACTGCGGCTGCGGGGCTGGAGCGAGGTCGGCGTGGTCGAGGCGCGCTCGCCCGAGGGCGCCGAGGAGCTGTACCTGACAGGCCGGACTGCATGACCACCGCGATCATCGACTACGGGTCGGGCAATCTGCGCTCGGCCGAGAAGGCATTCCAGCGCATGAGCGCCGAGGTGGATGGCGGGGCAGTAATGGTCACCTCGGACCCGGAGGCGGTTGCCCGGGCCGACCGGATCGTGCTGCCGGGCGTCGGCGCCTTCGCCGATTGCCGGGCCGGGCTGATGGCGGTCGACGGCATGTATGAAGCGATGTCCGAGCGGGTCCATCATGGCGCGCCGTTCCTCGGCATCTGCGTCGGCATGCAGCTGATGGCGACCCGGGGGCTGGAGCATGGCGTGACGCCGGGGTTCGACTGGATCCACGGCGATGTGGTGCGACTGGAGCCGAACGACCCGGATCTGAAGGTGCCGCATATGGGCTGGAACGAGCTGACCGTGACCGCGCACCCGGTGCTGGCGGGCATCGGGACCGGCGACCATGCCTATTTCGTGCACTCCTACCATCTGCGCCCGCGCAACCCGGAGCACCGGCTGGCCCATACCGCCCATGGCGAGATGATCGCCGCCGTGGTCGGGCGCGGCAACATGCTGGGCACGCAGTTCCACCCGGAGAAGAGCCAGGCAACCGGGCTGCGGCTGATCGCCAATTTCCTGCGCTGGGCGCCCTGAATCGGGCGCGGCGTTCGATTCGCGGTATTTACAGGCCGGGGATCTGCGCCCATTTTACTGTCGGGGGGCATCGCAATGGAGACCGTCATGACCAGACTCTTGCGCAAGTTCCTGCCCGTCCTCCTCGGCGGGCTTCTGTTGGCTGGCGCGGCATTCGATGGCCCGGCGCGCGCCGGCGGGCTTCCGGTCAACACCGGGGGCACCGGCCACGCGATCAAGGGCTACGACGCCGTTGCCTATTTCACCGAGGGCGCGCCGCGCGAGGGCCGCGCCGAGTTCTCCTACGAGTGGATGGACGCGACCTGGCTGTTTGCCTCGGCCGCGCACCGCGACGCCTTCGCCGCCGATCCGGAGCGTTATGCCCCGCAATTCGGCGGCTATTGCGCCTATGCGGTCGCCAAGGGCAACCCCGCCCCAGCCGACCCGAATATCTGGGCCATCGTCGATGACAAGCTGTACCTGAATCTCAGCCCCGGCGTGCAGGAGAAATGGGAGGCCGACCGGCAGGCGCTGATCGTTGCGGCGCGCGAGAAATGGCCTGGGATGGAGAGCGGGACCGGCAAGCTGAAGGCGAAGGCGAAGGGCGATCGCTGAGGCGGCGCATTTTCGCGCGCCGGTCATTTCGAATCCGCGAGGATGGTGCGCTGAAGCGCACCCTACCGTCAGTATCACCCAATGGGCGAGAAGGATGCGTAGGGTGCGCTTCAGCGCACCGCCGGAATCCATCCCCTACAGGTATTTCCGCATCAGCTCGGCCATGCGCTCG
>DATHZU010000110.1:0-3256 GCA_035458445.1 Thermohalobaculum sp.
CCATGCTGGTGGCCGCCTTCGCCGAGGCAGCCTTCGAGGAGATTGCCGACGCCGATCTGGCCGACGCCATGCGTGCCCATGTGGCGCGCTGGATGGCCGAGCGGGGATAGACGCCGGGCATGGAGCGGTCGCTGCGCGAGGGCGGGCTTCTGTGGCGGATGCTGGGCGCCTGGGCGGACCTGCGCCGGGCCATGCGCGGCGAGCTGGATCGGCAGCCGACCGAGGGGCGGCTGCTGTTCTATGCCATGCTGTCCGGCCTGATCTGGTCGGTGGGCGAGTTGATGCTGGTGCGCTATTCGCCGGCGAGCGCGGCGCTACCGGAGGAGGAATTCCTGGGCAATGCGGCGGCGATACTGGGCGGCGCACTGTTCGTGCGGACCCTGGCGCTCTACCTCGCGGCGGCGGTTGCCCACGCGATTGCGCGCGGGCTGGGCGGAGGCGGAAGCTGGCGCGACAGCCGGGCCGCGATGTTCTGGGCGGTTCTGGTCGCCGCACCCGCAATGGTGGCGGCGGCGCTGTTGGCCCTGATGCTGGCCGACACGCCACGGTCGGCGGGAGCGATTTCCGATACGCTCGGCTCGCTGGCCTTTGCCTGGGTCGCGGCGGCTTGCATCGCCGAAGCGCATGGCTTCGCGAGCACCTGGCGCGGGCTGGTTGTTGTGGTGATAATGGCGGCGATGGTGCTGGCGGTGATCGCCGTAATGGCGTTACTATGATGGAAATCATTTCCCTGCAGGGCGTTGCGGCTGTAGGTTGAGGTTGTGGTGTAACTCCGCCATGGTGGATTGGCAGGGTGCATCCGGAAGCCGGATGGATGGGCGGCAATGATCGGCGCACTTTTCGAGAATCTGTTCGACGCATTCCTGCGTCCCCGCCGGTCCGTCCGTCGGCTGATCGATGGCGGCCACGGCCTGGATGCCGCGCTGCTGCTTGTGCTGCTGGGATACCTGGCCCGCGCCATCTTCGTGCTGGTCACGCCGGGCGCGCGGATGTTCGATGGCGCGATGCCGATGGCGGGCTATCTGATCGGCCTGATCGAAGCCTATCTGACCTTCGGAATTCTGGTGATTGCGGTGCATCATGTGGGCCGGCTGTTCGGCGGTACCGGAACACTGCCTGGCGCGGCCATCGCCATGGCCTGGTACCAGCTGGTGGTCAGCGTCCTCACGCCCTTCGTCGCCTCGGCCTCGGTGGCCTTCATCGAAGCGGTGAAGGCTGCGTCCGAGAACCCCGACACGCCGCCCGAGTTGCCGGGCGGCTCGATGCTGATCCTGAGCCTTAGCCTTTGCGTGATGATGTGGCTGCTGGCGAGCTACGTCGCCGAGTTGCACCGGTTCGAGCGCACCTGGAACGTCCTGTCGGTGATGATCGGCCTGTCGATGGGGATATCGATTCTGGGGATCGCGCTGACCCAGGGCGTTGTCTGATTATTTGCCGGGAGAGTGGCCATGTATGACGTCGAGAAGATCCGCGCCGATTTCCCGATCCTCTCGCGCAAGGTCAACGGGGTCGATCTTGTCTATCTGGACAACGGGGCCTCGGCGCAGAAACCGCAGGCGGTGATCGACGCTGTCACCCGGGCCTACAGCGAGGAATATTCCAACGTCCATCGGGGACTGCACTATCTCTCGAACCTGGCGACCGAGAACTACGAGGCGGTGCGCGGCAAGATCGCCCGGTTCCTGGGGGTGGCGGACGAGCACGAGATCATCCTGACCTCGAATACCACGATGGGGCTGAACCTGGTTTCCTATGCCTGGGCGGCGCCCCGCATAGAGCCCGGCGACGAGATCGTGCTGAGCGTCATGGAGCACCACGCCAATATCGTGCCCTGGCACTTCCTGCGCGAGCGGCAGGGGGCGGTCTTGAGGTGGGTGGACGTAGACGTCAATGGCGACTTGGACCCGCAGGCGGTGATCGACGCGATGGGGCCGAAGACGAAGCTGGTGGCGATCACCCATATGTCGAACGTGTTGGGGACCGTGGTCGATGTGAAGACCATCTGCCGCGCCGCCCGCGAGCGCGGCATCGCCACCGTCGTCGACGGCAGCCAGGCGGCGGTACATATGCCGGTCAACCTCGGCGACATCGGCTGCGACTTCTACGTGGTGACCGGGCACAAGCTCTATGGCCCCACCGGCTCGGGCGCGCTCTATGCCCGCGCCGGGCGGCAGGCCGAGATGCGGCCCTTCCTCGGCGGCGGCGACATGATCCGCGAGGTGAAGAAGGAGGCGGTTTCCTATGCCGACGGGCCGATGAAATTCGAGGCCGGGACGCCGAACATCGTCCAGATCATCGGATTCGGGGCGGCACTGGACTATCTGATGGACCTCGGCATGGAGAACATCGCCGCCCACGAGCGCAGCCTTGCCGCCTATGCGACGCGCCGGCTGGAGGGGCTGAACTGGCTGCACATGCATGGCCGCTCGAAGGGCAAGGGCGCGATCTTCTCGTTCACGCTCGAGGGCGCCGCCCATCCGCACGACATCTCGACGGTGATCGATCGCAAGGGCGTCGCGGTGCGCGCGGGACACCACTGCGCCCAGCCGCTGATGACCCATCTGGGGGTGACGGCCACATGCCGCGCCTCGTTCGGCCTCTACAACACCGAGGGCGAGGTCGACAAGCTGGTCGAGGCGCTGGAGCTGTGCCACGAGCTGTTCGGGTAGGGGCGGACCGGAGCAAAACCGGTCCCGCCCGCTGTCGCCCGTTCCGCTATCCCCACGCCGACGGGGGTCTCGTAGCCCGGCATTCGGCGGCGCGCTGCGCCATCCGCACCCGATATTCCCGCGCGCTGCGCTTCAGGCCGCCTTCTTGACCTTTCCGGCGCTGCTTTTCCCTGCCGGAGTTCCGGACGGGCGCCCGCCACGCAGCGGTGGGGGCGGCGTGTCCGACGATCCGTGCTGCGTGGCCCCGGGCAAGGCCGCGATGCGCACCAGACCGCTCCACAGCCCCACAGAGACCGTCGCGGCGACCGCCAGGGCGAAGGCGATCTCGGACAGCCCGGCAACCGAAGGGTCGGTTACGACCTTGTTGGTGAACGCCACGATCGCGCCGGTGGAAAACACGGTGAAGATGAAGGCGCCGAATTCGGCCCCGCCGAAAGCCTCTGCATCCGCCTGCGGTCCCGCCCGGTTCAGCAGGCGCCGTCCGAGCGCAATGGTCAGAACGGCCGCGATCAGCAGGCCCCCTCCCACGAAAACGTCCATCTTTTTAGTTGCTCCACGGCCGCTGAAATGCTCCCGCACGAGTGGGA
>DATHZU010000111.1:0-2061 GCA_035458445.1 Thermohalobaculum sp.
CCGAGAGGCCGACATTCACCGCCGGGCGGATGCCCTGGTAGAACAGCTCGGTCTCGAGGAAGATCTGGCCGTCGGTGATCGAGATCACGTTGGTCGGAATGAAGGCCGAGACGTCGCCACCCTGGGTCTCGATCACCGGCAGGGCCGTGAGCGAGCCGGCGCCATTGGCGTCGTTCAGCTTCGCCGCGCGCTCGAGCAGGCGCGAGTGGAGGTAGAACACGTCGCCGGGATAGGCTTCGCGGCCCGGCGGGCGGCGCAGCAAGAGCGACATCTGGCGGTACGACACCGCCTGCTTCGACAGGTCATCATAGATGATCAGCGCATGCATGCCGTTGTCGCGGAAATACTCGGCCATGGCGCAGGCGGCGTAGGGGGCCAGGAACTGCATCGGGGCCGGTTCGGAGGCGGTCGAGGCGACGACGATCGTGTACTCGATCGCCCCGGTCTCCTCCAGCTTCTTGACCAGCTGGGCCACGGTCGAGCGCTTCTGGCCGACGGCGACGTAGACGCAGTAGAGCTTTTTCGATTCGTCATCGGTCTCGTTGACCGACTTCTGGTTCAGGATCGCGTCCAGCGCCACGGCGGTCTTGCCGGTCTGGCGGTCGCCGATGATCAGCTCGCGCTGGCCGCGGCCGATCGGGATCAGGCTGTCGATGGCCTTCAGGCCGGTGGCCATCGGCTCGTGCACCGACTTGCGCGGGATGATGCCCGGCGCCTTGACGTCGGCGACGCGGCGCTCGGACGTCTTGATCGGGCCCTTGCCGTCGATCGGGTTGCCGAGCGCGTCGACGACGCGGCCCAGCAGGGCCTTGCCGGCGGGAACGTCGACGATCGAGCCGGTGCGCTTGACGGTGTCGCCTTCCTTGATGTCGCGGTCGTCGCCGAAGATCACGATACCGACATTGTCGGCCTCGAGGTTCAGCGCCATGCCGCGAATTCCGCCGGGGAACTCGACCATTTCGCCGGCCTGGACCTGGTCCAGACCGTAGACGCGGGCGATACCGTCACCGACCGAAAGAACCCGGCCGATTTCGGAGACCTCGGCCTCCTGGCCAAAATTCTTGATCTGCTCCTTCAGGATCGCAGAAATTTCCGATGCCTGGATGCCCATCACCCGACCTCTCTCATTGCATTTTGCAGTGATGCGAGCTTCGAGCGGATCGAGGTATCGATCATCTTCGAGCCCACCTTGACGACAAGACCGCCGATGATCCCTTCATCGACGGCCAGATTCAGTTTCACTTCGCGCCCGATGGCGGCCTTCAGCGACTTGGCCAGCGCGGTCTGCTGGGCCTTCGAAAGCGCCCGCGCCGCGGTCACCTCGGCGGTCACCTCGCCACGGTGCTCGGCCATCAGCATGGCGAAGATTTCGATCACGTCGCCCAGCACGAACAGCCGGCGCTTGCTGGCCATCAGGGCGACGACATTGCGGACCAGGGTCGAGAGGTTCATCGCCTCGGCCACCGCGGCCATTGCGCGGGCCTGGTCCTCGCGGGTGTAGATGGGCGAGCCCAGCAGGTTGCGCAGGTCGTCGCTGGCTTCCAGCGCCTGACCCAGCGCTTCCATGTCCTGCTCGGTCTGCGACAGCGCGTCGCCCTCGCTGGCCAGCTCGAACAGCGCGTTGGCGTAGCGGCCGGCGGCGCTCGAAACAAGATTGGAAGTATCGGTCACGTTCAGCCTTCCCGATATGGCCCGGTCCTGATCGGCCGGGCTTCGTTCCCCAAGAGCATACCGTTACCGGACAGGCAGCCCCCCGGTTTGCGCCGCTTCGCTATCATAGGGGGACAGCGCATGCAACACCGTCGGGCCCCTCGATCGATAGTCTCCGGCACCGCGGCGGTTTCTGGCTCAGAGGGACCGGTTTGTGAAGGGGGGAAGGGCGTTTTCGCGCGGGCACATCGTCGCAGACAGGCGCCCGCGAGGCCCGCCGGGCGGCCGGGTCAGACAGAATCGATCCGGCAGGTGAAGCAGTTGTTGGTCGCCGAGCGCACATGGCCGTAGCGCACCCGCGCATCGTCGAACAATGCCGCCGCGGCCCGCGGCAGATCGCCGGCCGGCACG
>DATHZU010000112.1:0-3697 GCA_035458445.1 Thermohalobaculum sp.
CAATCGAAAACTCGTAGAACAGCGATCCTTGCGCCACCTGCCTCGGTCCCAGCATCGTTCCCACCCCATTCAACCCTCTAGGATTGAATCAGCGAGAGACAACTACTTCAACAAAGACTTTTTCAACAGCATCTCCCGCACGGTTGATCTTCAGCCAACGCAGACCCTTGGGTCCTAACCCTGGTCGGGCGGCGGGGTGGCTTTCCCTGCCGACGTCAGCACCGGAAGGCCGCCAGCCTGCGGCCCATCTCGGCCAGGCCCGCCGCGTCCGCGTTGGCGAAGGCGATCCTCAGCTGCCGGCCGCCGCCCCAATTGCCCTCTGTCGGCGTGAACATGGTGCCCGGCAGGACCAAGAGCGATTGCCGCTCGACCAGCGCGCGCGCGAGGTCGCGCGAGGGCATGTCGAAGGGCGGCTCGACATAGGCGAAATAGGCCCCGGCGCCCAGAACCTTCCAGTCCGGCAGATTCTCCGCGAACTCGGCCAGCAGGGCGCACCTGCGGGCGAGGATCTCCTGGCGCTCGCCCGCCACCCAGTTGCCGAGGTTCCTCAGCCCCCACAGCGCCGCGATCTGCCCGGTCCGGGGCGCACAGATGGCGACGGTGTCGAGGAACTTCTCGACCTCGGCCAGCCGGGCGGCCCCCGCGACGATGGCCCCGGTGCGGTGGCCGGTCAGGTGGAACACCTTCGAGAAGCTGTAGAGGTGGATGAAACCGTCGCGCCAATCGGGCTGTGCAAACAGAGCGTGCGGCGCGCCGACGGCCGAGTGGAAGTCGCGATAGGTCTCGTCGACGATCAGGCAGGCGCCGTTTTCGCGCGCGAGCGCATAGAAGCCATCCAGCAGCCCCGTCGGGTATTCGGCGCCCGTGGGGTTGTTGGGCGTCACCAGCGCGATGGCCTTGACCGCCGGTGTCATCGCCTCGCGGGCGTGGTCGAGATCGGGCAGCATGTCGGCGCCGCACCGGATCGGGATCGCCTGGAGGCCGTTCATGTCGAGCCACATCTTGTGATTGAAGTACCACGGCACCGGCAGCATCACCGCATCGCCCGGGGCGCAGAGGCTGGCCACCGCCGCGCAGAAGGCCTGGTTGCAGCCGGCGGTGACGGCGACCTCGGAGCCGTCGATCCCGGCGCCGTAATGCATCGACCAGCGCGCCGCGATCTCGTCGCGCAGGGCGGTGTCGCCCAGCACCGGGCCATAGAGATGGGTGCCGGGCTCGTGCATCGCCTCGGCCATGGCCCGGACCAGGGGCCCGGGCGGCGGGTCCACCGGCGCCGCCTGGCTGAGGTTCAGCAGCG
Source organism: Thermohalobaculum sp. (assembly GCA_035458445.1). Taxonomy (GTDB): domain Bacteria; phylum Pseudomonadota; class Alphaproteobacteria; order Rhodobacterales; family Rhodobacteraceae; genus Thermohalobaculum. The sequence continues at coordinate 1,298 of DATHZU010000112.1, forward strand.
GCCGGTCCGGCGGAAAACTGGTCTCGCTGACCCAGCCATAGACCTCCATGATCGGCGGCCGGGGGACGCCGGCGAGGTTGGGATTGATCGGGGCGGTCACGCGGGTCTCCCTCGGGGTTGCGGTGGAAGATTAGGGGATTGTGGGGCAGGGGGGAATGGTCTCGGATACCGCCCCCTTGACGCCGCGCCGGGCATCGGCTTGATGGCCGCCCATGGCACCGCCCTTGCTCACCCTCTCGGACATCACCCTCGGCTTCGGGGGCCGCCCGCTGTTCGCCGGCGTGTCGCTGGCGATCCAGCCGGGCGAGCGGCTGTGCGTGGTGGGGCGCAACGGCTCGGGCAAGTCGACGCTGATGAAGATCATGGCCGGTCTGGCCGAGCCGGATGCGGGCGAGCGCTTCGTGCGGCCCGGGGTCCGGGTCGCCTATCTGCCGCAGGACCCGGATCCGACCGGTTTCGCCACCCTCGGCGACTATGCCGCCGCCGATCTGCCGCCCGCCGAGCGCTGGCGGGCCGAGGCGGCGATGGACGGGTTGCAGGTGGACCCGGCGACCGATACCGGCACCGCCTCGGGCGGCGAGCGCCGCCGCGCCGCGCTGGCGCGCCTGATCGCGGGCGAGCCCGAACTGATGCTGCTGGACGAGCCGACGAACCATCTGGACATCGCGGCCATCGAGTGGCTGGAGGAGTATCTCGCGGCCACCCAGAGCGCCTTCGCCATCATCAGCCACGACCGGGCGATCCTGACCCGCCTGACCCGCGCGACCCTGTGGGTGGACCGGGGCGATGTGCGCCGCGGGCCGCAGGGCTTTGCCGGGTTCGAGGACTGGCGCGACAAGCTGCTGGAGGAGGAGGCCGCCCAGCGCCACAAGCTCGACCGGCTGATCAAGGACGAGGCGCGCTGGGCAGTGGAAGGCATCTCGGCCCGGCGCACGCGTAACCAGGGCCGGGTGCGGCGGCTGGCGGCGCTGCGTGCCGAGCGGCGCGACCAGATCGCGGTGACGGGCACGGCGGCGATGGAGCTTTCTGCAGGGGCGAAGTCCGGCAAGCTGGTGATCGAGGCCAAGGGGGTCTCGAAGACGCTGGGCGGGCGGAAGCTGTTCAATGACTTCTCGATCCGCATCGGGCGCGGCGACCGGGTGGCGCTGGTAGGGCCGAACGGGGTGGGCAAGACGACGCTTCTGAAGGTGCTGACCGGCGAGATGGCGCCCGACACGGGCTCGGTCAGGCTGGGGACCACGCTGACCATGGCGGTCTTCGACCAGAACCGCGCCGCGCTCGACCGCGACACCAGCCTGTGGGAAAGCCTGACCGGCGACAGCCTGTTGGGGGTGAAGGGCAACAGCGACCAGGTGATGGTCCGCGGGCGCCCCCGCCATGTGGTCGGCTATCTCAAGGATTTCCTGTTCGACGAACGCCAGGCCCGCGGCCCTGTCTCGGCGCTGTCGGGCGGCGAGCGCGCGCGGCTGCTGCTGGCGCGGATCATGGCGCGCGAGTCGAACCTGCTGGTGCTGGACGAGCCCACCAACGACCTGGACGTCGAGACCCTGGACCTGCTGCAGGAGCTGTTGGCCGACTATGACGGCACCGTGCTGATGGTGAGCCACGACCGCGATTTCCTCGACCGGGTGGCCGCGACCACCATCGCCATGGAGGGCGACGGGCGCGCGGTGATCTATGCCGGCGGCTGGTCGGACTATCGCGCCCAGCGCGGCGAGGTGGACGAGGCCCGCAAGCCCGCGCGGAGATCGGCGCCCAAACCCGCGGCCCCGGCGGCCCCGCCGCGCCCGCGCTCGCGGCTGACGGTCTCGCAGGCAAAGCGCCTGGAGGAACTGCCCGGCGAGATCGCCAGGCTTCAGGCCGAGATCGCCAGGCTGGAGGAATTCCTCTCGGCCCCCGACCTGTTCGCGCGCGAGCCGGGCAAGTTCCGCAAGGCCTCGGAAGGCCTGGCCGAACGCCAGCGCATGCTCGCGGCAGCCGAGGAAGCATGGCTGGAACTGGAGGAGTTGCGCGAGACGCTGGAGGGGTGAGCGCGCCGATGCGCGGCCTTAAAGCATGTCAGGATGAATCTATCCCCCCTCAGCCACCGTCATCCCCGCGCAGGCGGGGATCTCTTCGAAACGCTACGAGATCCTCCGCCTTCGCGGACGAGACCTCTGCGCGGACGGCCTGCGCCGCGGACCCCCCACCTGTCCTCCCCCCTTGCAGGGGGGAGGGACGATGGCACAGAGGTTGCGGGCGGGCGTCCTCTCCCCCTGGAAGGATTTCTCTGCGAAAGGGGATTCCGTTTGGGTTTGGTGTCTGATTCATTGGTTTTGGGCATGATTGGGGGTTGCGATGACGGATGGACGGCAGCTTGGGTTTGCGGAGGCTTTTTTGGATCCTCGTCTGGGTTCGAAC
>DATHZU010000113.1:0-2663 GCA_035458445.1 Thermohalobaculum sp.
AGTACGTGCTGATCACCGATCAGCATGGCGGCATCATCAACGATCCCATTCGGCTGAAGCTGGGCGAGAACCACTTCTGGCTGTCGATCGCCGACAGCGATGTGCTACTGTGGGCCAGGGGTCTGGCGGTGAATTCCGGCATGGACGTGCAGATCGACGAGCCGGATGTATCCCCGCTGCAACTGCAGGGACCGAAATCGCGCGACATCCTGCGCGCCGCTTTCGGCGATGCGCCGGCGGAACTGAAATACTATCGCTTCATGGAGCTCGACTGGGACGGCGTGCCGCTGGTCATTTCGCGCACCGGCTGGTCGAGCGAGCTCGGTTACGAGATCTATCTGCGCGACGGATCGAAGGGCACCGACCTCTGGGAACACCTGATGAAAGTTGGCCAGCCCCTGGGGCTGCACCCGGGCCACACCTCCGGTATCCGCCGCATCGAGGCCGGCATGCTGTCGTATCAGGCGGACATGAACCTGACCAACAATCCGTTCGAACTCGGTATGGATCGCCTGGTCGACCTGGAGATGGAAGCGGATTTCGTCAGCAAGGCGGCCCTCAAGCGGATCAAGGAAGAGGGCGTCTCGCAGCTCCAGGTCGGTCTCGAGATCGAAGGTAAACCGTTTGTCGGCGCGAACGAGGAATACTGGGGGCTCACCCGGGACGGTCGAAGAATCGGTACCGTGACCTCGGCGATCCATTCGCCGCGCCTGGAAAAGAATATCGCCCTGGCGATGATGGCTCGCGAATACGCCGAGATCGGCACTCGCCTGGTGGTCGAAATGGTCGGTGAGTCGCGTGCATGCGAGGTGGTGCCGAAGCCGTTCTACGATCCGAAGAAAGCGATTGCCTCGAGCAACTAGGGCCGAGGCGCGGCCATGCGCAGCAACAATATTTTGATGTTTATCGATAGACGGTTAGCGAGTGGCGACGGGGTAAGAAGATCATGTCGGAGTATGTAGCACAATTGAGTTGGTCACTGGGTGAGGGCGAACTGGCATACGGCAAGTACAGCCCCAACCACCGCATGACCTTTTCCGGCGGGTTGTCGGCAATCATGACTTCGGCGCCCGAATACGGCGGCGATCAACGCTACGTGAATCCCGAGGAGGCCCTCGCCGCGGCGCTCAGTTCGTGCCATATGATGACATTCGTCGCGCTGGCGGCGAAGGCCAGGTGGAAGCTGGTCAGTTACCGGGACAGGGCGGTTGCCATCCTCGGCAAGACCGATGACGGTCGCACCAAGGTTGGCGAGATCGTGCTGCACCCGGTGACCGAGTTCGAGCCGGGGCATGAAATCGAGCCCGACAAGCTGCGGGAAATGCACGAACGGGCCCATCGTTATTGTTTCGTCGCCAATGCGATCAGCTGTGATATGCGTGTAGAACTGTAACCGCCACCGCCGAGACTGGCTAAGTTCGGTCCGGCTCCCGCCACGGGGCGCCGTCGACGCGACTAATGGCGCACTACCAGCATCACTTCCGCGAAGCGCACTTCCTGGCCATCGATGCGGCCCTGCTCGACGAACACGGCCAGCCCGGGATAGGGCAGCCCGACGAGATTGGGGTCGCCGTCGAACAGGATCAGCGAAACCAGTCTTGCGTAGTCGGGATGGGTGACCACGACATGGATGTGGCGCGCGCCCCAGACACCGGGTGCGCCCGGAATGTAGCCGGGCAGCGCGGTGGTGACGCCGAATTCACCGCCGGCCCCGCTGGTCAGGCGCGTGCGGTAGCGGTTTGGGTGCACCTCGCCGTTACCGTCGGCTTGCCAGAGTTCCACGCGAGCGTCGGGCACCGGCCTGCCGCCGGTGTCGAGCACCCGGCCGCGCAGCAGCAGCCGCTCGCCCGGGTCGCCGTCACGCCACAGGTTGCGCAGTTGCGGCGCGTTCGGGTCATAGAAGATGCCGATGTCGGTCGCCTCGGTCGGCGGCAGCCGCCCGTTCTCGGCGCTCACCGCTGCCGCGCACCAGCTGCCCGCCAGCCAGGCCAGCGCGACCGCGCCGGTAAGGCATCCGCTGCGCTGGCGATGGTCGGCATGCCGCCTGGTCTCCCCACGACGGATCGCGATCGGCATTAACGACATGACAGCCCGCAGTATACGCCCTCGAATCACGGAGCGGTGTCCGGGGCTGTATCCGCTGCCGGGTTCGGCGCGCGGTTTTGCCTTCGAGCCGCGCCCGGCGGCATGCCCACCACGCGCTTGAAGGCGCGGTTGAAGGCGGGCTCGGACTGATAGCCGACGCGTTCGGCGATCCTGGCGAGGCTGTCGGAGGTTTCGCGCAGTTCGCGGCGAGCAAGCTGCATGCGCAGCGCGGTGAGATACTGCAATACCGATTCACCCACCAGCGACGTGAAGCGCGCCGAGAATCCCGAGCGCGACATGCCGACTTCGCGCGCCAGGCTTGCGACGCGCCAGTCGCGCTCGGGGTGGCGGTGCATCAGCGACATCGCCTTGCCGATGCGGCGGTCGTGCAACGCGGCGATCCAGCCGTGGCTTGCCGAGCGTTGTTCCTCGATCCAGTTGCGGATCGCCTGGATGACGAGAATATCCGCGAGCCGGGTGATCACGGTCTCGCTGCCCGGCAGGTTTTGCCTGGCCTCCTGCGCGATGAAGCCGATCGTAGAGTGCAGCCAGTCGCCGTCTTCGGCGCGGGTGCGCAG
>DATHZU010000114.1:0-5684 GCA_035458445.1 Thermohalobaculum sp.
GGTAACTCAACCCGTAGTTCGTCAATATCGAGAGTGCATTCGCTCAAATTGACTTATCATAGTTCTAGCGAGAATTTGTTTGCCGCAATTTCATAAAGATTTCCGTGATTTTGTTCTTGTACACGCGATCCGCCGGGTGCCGCGCTGCACAAGCCGCATCGTCACCATGGACCCACGGCCTATCATGTATTAACGTTCCGTTCAGGTCGCCGCGCGCCGCGTGAAGCGGGGACCCTGCGGCGAGCCTTCATTGCGTGGGAGATTGTTGTGACAGTTGCAATTGCGTTGGGTGGCGGAGCGCCAAATCTGACATTGATGACCGGTGCGTTGCTGGCCCTCGACGAGGCCGGCGTCGAGCCCCAGGTTGTCACCACCACCGGGGCCGGCATGGTCGCAGGGCTGCTCTACGCCGCACCGCGGCGCGAAGGGCCCGACGAGACCTGGCAGCAGGCGCGGCGGCGCGCCCTTGCCTCGACCCGCGAGATGGGGATCGACGATCTGATCTACGATCAGTTTCCGGTCAATTACAAAATCTTCCAGAAGCCCGGGAAACTGGCCGAGGCTTATGCCCACGTGGTGAATCCCGTCGTCTGGTCGATCCCGCGCGAGACCCGGCGGCAGCGGCTGCTGGGGGATGCGATGGGGTTCATGGCCGCGATGATGCAGCCCGCCAGCCTCTCGGCGGCCAGCAAGGGCCTGTGCCAGCCGCCGCCCTGGATCGATTTGATGGTCGATTTCGGCGACCTCAAGCGGAACATGGCCGCAGCCAAGCGCAAGTTCCGGCTGACCGCCTACTGCATCGAGGACGGCGACGAGCGGACCTTCGACGAATCCGAGATCACCGCCGAACACTTCAAGGCGGCGCTGGCGATGCCCTTCATCTACGCGCCCTACAAGATGAAGGACGACCGGGACGGCAAGATGAAGTCGTGGCTCGAGGCCTCGGCCTTCCGCACCATGGAGCTGAACCCCGGCGACGTGATGACCGAGAACAAGATCAAGACGCTGATCTATTTCGACCTGATGGGGAACGACAACCTGATCGGCGAACCGAAGAACCTGATCGACGCCTGGGGCAAGTCGATCGTCGCGCCGCTGACCCAGATCGCCCAGCAGCAGCTTGCCGCCGCCGAGGTCAAGCTGGGCGCCGTGACCCTGCTCGACCGCTATGCCACCATGATCGAAGACCTGCAGGGCATCACCTGGGACATCAAGGAGGCGCTGGACGAGGCGAAGCTGAAGGGGCTGGACGACGCCGGGCACGAACTGGTCAAGAAGCTGGATGAGATGATCGACGGCAAGCGCGCCAAGATGAACCAGCAGTTCGACGAGCGGGTCTCCGAGGTCATCGGCAAGCTGGACGGCGACTCGACGCTGGCCAAGCGGATGAAGCGGCGGCTCGAGAAGCGCCAGGAGGTCATGGCGCGGCACTTGGCGACCATCACGGACGACCGCGAGGCCGACGAATATGCCGAGAAGGCCGAGGAACGGATGTACAAGGCCGGCGAGAACCAGATCTACAAGGCGATCTTCAAGGCCGGACGCGAGGAGCTTTCGGCTCTGCCGAAAATGCTGCGCATGCCGTTCCGCGACCTGATCCCCGAGGAACACTGGCCGAAGGTCCTGGATTGGTCCCATTCGAACATGTCGACCCTGTTCGACATCGGCTACGAGACGGGGCAGAATTTCGTCGAGAAGCACGCCGGTGCTCTCGGCATCGGGCGGAAGGGTCGCGGCAGGGCCCGGAGCGCCCTGGCCCGCTAGAGTATCGGAAACGGAGAGACCATGGGTACCAGCTCACGGGGCCGGCGCGGGTCCGACGACGACGCGTCCGACGCGGCGGAGGGAGACGCGGCCGTCGAGGCGGTGTTCCACGGCAGCCTCCGGCAGTTCGCCGAGGGGGCGACCGCGCTGACCGCCGCATCGATCCGTTTGCAGATGATGATGCTGGAGCAGGCCCGCGGGATGATGGGCGACATGGCAGATGTGTTCGGCGACGCGCCGCCGGACCGGAAGCCGGATGATTGAGAGCAGCCGGCCTGTTTGGAGGACAGGTGGCATCGACAGGAATCGTGCCGATATGTAACGTTCAAACAGGCGACGTTCGAGTTGCAACGTTGTGGTAATGTGGAGATCAAGATGGCCAAGAAACCAACCACGAAGAAATCAGGCAAGTCACCCACCTCTGAAGAGGCCGAGGATCGTCTGATCGAGCAGGGTGAGTTGACCGTTCACGAGATGAAGGATGCTATGGCCACCATGATGGAGGCCAGCACCCAGATGATGCAGGCCTTCATCGACATGCGCCTCAGCTATCTGAAGGTGATGCGTGCCGGGCTCGAAGACCCGCAGGCAACCATCGACATGATGACCAAGAACGCGCGGGACCTGGCGGCCTCGGTCAAGAAGAACCAGCGCAAGAAATGAAGGCCATCTTTGTGGCGTGTCTGCGCCGGGAGTTTCCATCCCCGGTGCAGGGGCTATGGAACGTGGCGTGACACATTGGTTCATTGAAAGGATTGCCTCGTGGCGGGATCGCCCGGCGTTTGTATGGGACGGCGGACAGGTCTCGCATGCGGAATTGGCCGAGGCCTGCCGGGAATGGTCGGGCAGGCTCTCGGAGCGCGGGGTCGGCGCCGGTGACGTCGTGGTGGTCGAGGGAGACCACTCTGCCGCCTCGTTTTCGCTGCTGCTGGCCCTCGCGGCCCGCGGGGCCGTGGTGGTGCCGCTGACGCCGCAGCCGCATGAAATCCTGCGCGCGCGCTGCACGACCGCCGGTGCGTCCTGGGTCATCGCCCTGCGCGATGGCGAGGCGGCGTTCGAGCGGTTGCCGCAGGGGCCGCAGCATGACCTGCTGGCCCGGTTGCGGGCGCGGCACCGCGCCGGGCTGATCCTGTTCAGCTCGGGCTCGTCCGGCGAGCCGAAGGCGTGCCTCCTGGACCTCGACAGCCTGTTCGAGGTCACCCGCACCCCGCGCAAGGGCTTCGTCACCGCCGCTTTCCTGCTGTTCGACCATATCGGCGGGATCAACACGATGATCAACGTGCTGGGCCATGGCGGCACCGCCGTCGTCATCGGCGACCGCAGGGTCGAGACCGTGGCCGCCGCCATCGCGGCCCATGGGGTGGAACTGCTCCCGACCAGCCCGACCTTCCTTAAGATGCTGCTGATCTCGGACGCCGCCAGCCGCCACGACCTCTCCAGCCTGAAGCTGATCACCTACGGCACCGAACCGATGCCGCAATCGACGCTCGAGGATCTGCACCGGGCCTTCCCGGGCGTCCGGTTGAAGCAGACCTACGGCCTGTCCGAGCTCGGCATCGTGCCGACCCGCTCGCGCGCGCCCGGCTCGCTGTGGATGCAGATCGGCGGCGAGGGGGTGGAACACAGGATCGTCGACGGTATCCTTTGGGTCCGCGCTCCCACCGCCATGCTGGGATATCTCAACGCGCCGAGCCCCTTCGATTCCGACGGCTGGCTCAATACCGGCGACAGGGTCGAGGTGGACGGCGATTATCTGAAGATCCTCGGCCGCGACAGCGAGCTGATCAATGTGGGCGGCGAGAAGGTGCACCCGTCCGAGGTGGAGGGGGTGCTGATGGCCGCCGGGAACATCCGCGACGCCACGGTCTCGGCGCGGGCGAACCCGGTGACCGGCTCGGTGGTGGTCGCCACCGTCGCGCTGATCGAGGACGAGGACCCGGCGGCGCTGAAGGTCCGGCTGGGCCAGTTCTGCCGAAGCCGGCTCGAGGCGCACAAAGTGCCGATGCTGTTCAGGATCGCCGAGCAGGACCTGCACTCGCCCCGGTTCAAGAAGATCAGGGTGAAGCAGGCATGAGCGCCGTGGGAAACGCCAACGATCTTCCGGTCGCCGTGGTCAGCGGCGGCAGCCGAGGGCTGGGCCTGGCGCTGGTCGATACGTTCCTGGATCGCGGCTGGCGGGTGGCAACCTTCAGCCGTGCGCCCAGCGGTGCCCTCGAGGACCGGCTGGCGGCGCAGGGCGACCGGCTGATCTGGCAACAGGCCGATGGTGGCTCGGCGGACGGCCTCCGCGATTTTGCCCGCGCGGTGACCAAGCGCTGGTCGCGGATCGACGCGCTGGTGAACAATGCGGGCACCGGCCTCGACGGTCTGCTGGCGCTGATGCGGACCGACGAGATCGACCGGGTGCTCGACATCAACCTGCGCGGCGCTATCCTGCTGACACAGGCCTGCGTGAAGAGCATGATCAAGCGCGGCGCCGGCAGCGTGGTGAACATCTCGTCGGTGAACGGCGTGCGCGGCCACAGCGGCGTGGCGGTCTATAGCGCCACCAAGGCGGCGCTCGACGGCATGACCCGCAGCCTGGCGCGCGAGCTGGGTCCGCGCAACATCCGGGTGAACTCGGTGGCGCCGGGCTATTTCGCCAGCGAAATGGTCGGAGAGCTCAGTGACGAGGCGACCCGGCGCATCCAGCGGCGCACGCCACTCGGGCGTCTTGCAACGCCCGCCGAGATTGCCGAGGCAGTTTATTTCCTGGCCTCGGAAAAGGGCTCGTTCATAACGGGCCAGGTTCTGGTCGTTGACGGAGGACTCACATGCTAGAAGCCATCGGCTCCATGGATCGCGTCGCCTCGGCGGTCCGCGCGACCATCGCCGCGGTGATGGCCGAGCGCGGGCTCGATCCGGTCGAGCTTGCTGCCGAGGCGAAACTCAGCGACACGCTGGGCCTGAAATCGATGGACCTCGCCCAGATCGTGCTGACGCTGGAGGACGAGCTGGAAACCGACCCGTTCCAGGCGATCCCGATCACCTCGATCCGCACCGTCGGCGATCTGGTGACCGCCTACGGCGTGTCGCTGGGCCTGATCGACGCCGCGGCGCCCGGGGCGCAGGACATGGGGGCCGAGATGGCCGCCGCGCGGCAGCGGCGGGCGGGCCGGCGGCGGTGACCGGGGCCGCCGGGCATCGCGGGATCGCCATCGTCGGGATGGCCTGCCGGTTTCCCGGCGCCGGCGATCTCGATGCCTTCTGGCGGAACCTCAGCGCCGGTGTCGACAGCATCCGGCATTTCGACGACGCCGAACTGCTGCGGGCCGGAATCCCGGAGAGGGTCCTGCGGCGCCCGGACTACGTGAAGGCCGCGCCGGTGATCGACGGCTTCGACATGTTCGATGCCGGGTTCTTCGAGTATTCGCCCCGCGAGGCGCGGCTGATGGACCCCCAGCAGCGGGTGCTGCTGGAAGAGGCCTGGCACGCGCTGGAAGACGCGGGCTACCCGCCCGGCAGCGACCGCGGCCGGGTCGGCGCCTTCATGGGCTCGGGCGGGGTTGTCACCAGCTACCTGCTGGCCCATGCCTCGCTGCACCGCTCGCCGACCGGCGGGGTCGAGCATCTGGGCAACGACAAGGATTTCGTCAGCACCAAGCTGTCGTACAAGCTCGATCTGACCGGCCCGTCGATCAACGTGCAGACCGCCTGTTCCACTTCGCTGGTTGCCGTCCATCTGGCCTGCCAGAGCATCCTGGACGGCGAATGCGACATGGCGCTGGCCGGTGGTGCGACGGTGCGGGTGCCGCAGGTGACGGGCTATTTCTACCGCCAGGGCGACATCCTGTCGCCGGATGGCCGTTGTCGCGCCTATGACGCCGCGGCTCAGGGCACGGTCTTCGGCTCGGGCACCGGCGTGGTGGTCCTCAAGCATG
>DATHZU010000115.1:0-4027 GCA_035458445.1 Thermohalobaculum sp.
CAGATGGCGGGGCCGTTGCGCAAGCCGCTGGTGGTCCTCAGCCCCAAGGCTCTGCTGCGCCATCCGGGATGTGTGTCGCGGCTGGACGAGATGGGGCCGGGGAGCGGGTTCCGGTCGGTGATTGGGGATGACGTAGAAAATGCTTCAAGGGCAGTGCTTTGCACCGGGAAGCTATATCATTATCTGGAGGCCGAGCGGCGCCAGCGTGGGATCGAGGATGTGGCGCTGATCCGGCTGGAGCAGCTCTACCCGCTGGACGAGGCCGCCATTGCCGCCGCGCTGAAGCCCTGCAGGAAGGCGGAGCTGATCTGGGCACAGGAGGAGCCGGAGAACATGGGCTATTTCGCCTGGCTCGACCGGCGGCTGGAGCGGATCGCCGGGCGGCGCCTGCGGCTGGTCTCGCGCCCGCCGATGGCGACGCCGGCCACCGGGCCGAAGAAATGGAACGACGCCGAATTCGCCGCCGTGGTCGATGCGGCGCTGGAAACATGAAACCAATGCCCCGGGCTTGACCCGGGGCCTCGATGAAGGGCGCGCTGCGGCGCAAGGTCCCGGGTCAAGCCCGGGACATGGGGAGAGAGGGGCCAAAGGAAACATGAAAGTATCCGATGAAACGATTGAAAAACTGAAGAAACTCAACACGCCCACTTTGGCGAACGCTTTGGAAGACCTCGGCATCGAGGGGGTGATCTTCGGGCTGGAGGCCGCCGGCACCGGCCTGCGCTGTGTCGGGCGCGCGGTCACGGTGCTGGAGATGACCGGCCCGCGCGGCGCCTTCCCGGCGGCGGATTTCAAGGTCGGGCACATGATCGACGCTGCAGGACCGGGCGACGTGGTGGTGGTCTCGAACGGCGGCGCGCCGATCTCGACCTGGGGCGGCACCGCCTCCTATGCGGCGCATCTGAAGGGGATCGCCGGGCTGGTGGTGGACGGGGGCATTCGCGACCGCGAGGAGATCATGGAGATCGGCTTTCCCGCCTTCGCCCGCCACATGGTGCCGACCACCGGCAAGACCCGCATCCGGGTCGAGGCCATCGGGGTGCCAATCACCTGTTCCGGTATCCGGGTAAACCCGGGCGACGCCATCGTCGCCGACGGCACCGGCATCGTCTGCATTCCGGCGGAGCGGGCGGCGGAAGTGGCTGACCTAGCAACGAAATACGCTGCCGACGACGCCCAGGCGATGAAGGAGCTCGAAGCGGGGCTAACCTTCCGCGAGGCGATGGCCAAGTTCGCCAAGATATGATCGCGCCGGAGATCCTCGCCCGCCTGAAGGCGGCTGCAGGGCCGAGGGGCTATATCGACGACCCGGGCCAGATCCGGCCCTATTGCACGCCGTTCCGCGACGGCTGGGTCGGCGCGACGCCGCTGGTGCTGCGGCCCGATAGCACCGCGAAGGTGGCGGAACTCGTGAGCATCTGCGCCGAGACCGGCACCCCCATCGTGCCCCAGGGCGGCAACACCGGGCTGACCGGGGCCTCGCAGCCCTTCGAGACCGGCGACGAGGTGATCCTGTCAACCGGGCGCATGAACCGCATCCGCGATATCGACCCGTTGAACGATACGATCACGGTGGAGGCCGGCGTGGTTCTCGCCGACATCCAGCGGGCGGCGGCGGAAATCGACCGCCTGTTCCCGCTGTCGCTGGGGGCCGAGGGGTCGTGCCAGATCGGCGGCAACCTGTCCACCAATGCCGGGGGCGTGCATGTGGTGCGCTACGGCAATGCCCGGGCGCTGGTGCTGGGCCTGGAGGTGGTGACGGGGACGGGCGAAGTCTGGGACGGGCTGCGGGGCCTGCGCAAGGACAATGCGGGCTACGACCTGAAGCAGCTTTTCATCGGCGCCGAGGGGACGCTGGGGATCATCACCGCTGCCGTGCTGAAGCTGTTCCCGCTGCCCCGCGACCGGCAGACCGCGCTGGCGGAAGTGACCGGGCCGCAGGCGGCGGTGGAACTGCTGGCGCGGCTGAAGGGCGCGGTCGGCGAGGCGGTGACCGCCTTCGAGCTGATGCACCGGAACTGTTTTTCGCTGGCGACCCAGACCCTGGGGCTGGCCGATCCGATGCCGGGCGGGCAGACCTGGCGGGTGCTGCTGGACCTGACCGGACAGGAGGCGCCGGGGACGCTGCGCGAGCCGCTGGAGGCGGCATTGGCGGACGCCTTCGAGGCCGGGCTGGTGACCGATGCGATCGTCGCGGCCTCGGAGGCGCAGGCAGCCGCGATCTGGGCCATCCGTGAGGGGCAGGCCGAGGTGCAGCGCCATGCGGGCACCGGGATCAAGCATGATGTCTCCGTCCCGGTCTCGGCGGTGCCCGATTTCATCGCCCGCGCCGATGCCGCCATGGAGGCCGCCTATCCCGGCCATGTGGTCCTGACCTTCGGCCATGCGGGTGACGGCAACATCCACTACAACCCCATCGAGCCCCCCGGCTGGGAGACCGCGGCTTGGGTCGCCGAAACCGGGGCGATCAACCGGATCGTCCACGACATCGCCGCCGACCTCGGCGGCTCGATCACCGCCGAGCACGGGGTCGGGCGTTTGCGCATGGCGGAACTGGCGCATTACAAGTCCCCGGTCGAGCTGGCGCTGATGCGCCGGTTGAAACGCGCCTTCGATCCGGCCAACATTCTGAATCCGGGCAAGGTGCTGATCGCGGAGGGAGAGTGAAAGAATACCTGGCATCGGGCGAGCGGCATCGCCGTCCCCCCCTCCCTAACTCTCCGCCGCGAGGGGGGAGGGGACAGCGGGCTGCCACCGTGGCCCCCTCTCCCCCCTCGTGGGGGAGAGATGGAGAGGGGGGGACGCTGCGGGCGGTCCCGGACCGGAGGGCGAGCATCCCATGACCTCGCATTTCTTCACCCCCGAGCACGAGATGTTCCGCGACCAGCTTTGCCGCTTCGTGGCCGAGGAGGTGCGCCCCAATGCGGAAGACTGGGAGGCGGCGGGCGAGATCCCGCGCCGCGTCTTCCGGCGGATGGGCGAGCTCGGCTTCCTCGGCGCCCGCTACGGGGCCGAACATGGCGGGGCCGAGATGGATGTCTTTGCCTCCATCGTGCTCGGCGAGGAACTGGGCCGGGCCGGGCTGTCCGGCTTTGCCGCCGCCACGCTGGTCCATACCGACATGGCCTCGCCGCATCTGGCCCGCTATGGCTCGGAGGAGCAGAAGGCGCGCTATCTTCCGGGCGTGATCGCGGGCGAAGCCGTGACCGCCATCGCAGTGACCGAGCCGGGCGCGGGCTCGGACGTGGCCGGGCTGACCACGCGGGCCGAGCGCAGCGGCAATGGCTGGGTGCTGAACGGTGCCAAGCTCTACATCACCAACGGTGCGCTGGCGGACCTCTACTTCGTTGCCGCCCGCTCCGATCCGGCAGCGAAACCGTCGCGGGGGCTTTCGATCTTCATCGTCGAGAAGGGAACGCCCGGCTTTCGCGTCGCCCGCAGGCTCGACAAGCTGGGGTGGCTCTGTTCGGACACGGCCGAGCTGGAGATCGCCGATTGCCACCTGCCCGCCGACGCTCTGCTGGGCCAGGAGGGCAGGGGCTTCTACCAGATCATGGACAATTTCCAGAACGAGCGGCTGGTGATGGGCGCCATGACGCTGGGCGAGGCGGCGCGCGCCATCGAGATCACGCTGGATCATGTGCGCACGCGCAAGGCGTTCGGGGCCACGCTGTGGGACAAGCAGGCGGTGCGGCACAAGCTGGCGCGCTGCGCCACCCAGCTCGAGGCGGCGCGGGGCCTGGTCTACGCCACTGCCGGGAAGGTCCGCGACGGCATCGACTGCGTGCAGGAAGTCTCGATGATCAAGGTCTTTTGCGCCGAGATGGCGCAGTCCGTGGCCGATACCTGCCTGCAACTGCACGGCGGCTCGGGCTACATGCGCGGGATGGAGATCGAGCGCATCTACCGCGATGTGCGCATCCACTCGATCGGCGGCGGCGCCACCGAGGTGATGCTGGAAGAGGTGGCCAAGCGGATGTGAGCGTGTTTATTCTCGCTGGATGAAACCAGGCTATCCCGGCAGAGC
>DATHZU010000116.1:0-3699 GCA_035458445.1 Thermohalobaculum sp.
CCCTGCATCTGCGCCCGGCGGAGGTCGGCGCCGGGCAGGAAGACGCGCCACATTCTTGCATTGCGGAGATCAACCTGCTGCAGGTCCGGCGGGTCGAGCGGGGCGTTGAAGCGGGCGACCGCTTCCTTGATGAAGTCGCGGTTTCCGGTCAGGTCGGTGTTCTCTTCGCCGGTCTCGCCTTGCCTAGTGACCTTGCCGTTGCCGTCCTCCCGCTCGCGGTATTTCGCCACGTAGTCCTTGACCCAGTGTTCATAGACCACCGTGCCGGAGGGCTTGCGGGTCAGCACCGCCTCGGCAAGGTCAGCGGCTCCAAGATCGAGCCAGCCCCGGTCGTATTTTTCCTTGATCTCGGTCTTCGGCAGCGAGGCAATCACCCAATCCGCCGCGGCTTCCGGGGCACCGAACCATTTGCCGGTTGCCCTTATCCAGTCCTCGTAATTCTCGAACCCGCCCTCGGTCTTCAGCCACGAGACGCAGATCAGCGGCACTCCCACCGCGCCCGCTAGAACCCAGCGATAGAACCGCTGCCGGGCGACCTTGGCGCGAGGGCTTCCCCGCATCCGGAAAATCACGGCACGAATCCCGGTGAACCCGGTCGCCGTCGCTGCGATCAGGCAGGCGGCGATCCACAGGGTCAGTCCCTCGTCATGGGCGGGCATCGACCTGATCCACAGGCCGGCCAGCACCGCGATGCCGAACACCCAGCCCAGGGCGAAGCTGGCCAGCACCACCACCCAGCCGAAGGCCCTCGGCGCCGCGGACCGGTCGTCGCGACCCCATCGGTGGCTGCGATACCACAGCGCGGCATTCGAGATCAGCCACGGGTACACCGCGTCGGCCAGCGGCTTGCCGTCGATCCGGGGGGCGCGTCGGCCAGGGCGTCCCACAGGCTGATCAGGTAGAGGTGCAGGTAGATGTAGAGCGCCGCCACCAGCAGGGGGGCGAAGGTGAAGAACGCCTTGACCGGGATCTCGACATTCACCAGCGGCAGCTTGGTCTCGGCGCCAAAGGCGAAGAAGTCGGCGTCCTCGTGGCCCAGCAGCGTCACGCCGACGAACAGGCAGAGGCCGATCAGCCCGAACCAGTTGGCGCGCGCGTTGCGCGACAGTTCGGCGATATGGGCGAGGATGGCCTGGTGGTCGGTTCTATCGCTCAAATCGGGCCTTTTCGCTGCGGCAATGGGTGCAGCCTAGCACGGTGCCCCGCAAAGGGGAAACGCCGTCCCGTCCCCCGTCCTACGGCGCCGTTCGCGCACCCTTGCGCACAGAGACCTGTGCGCGGCGGCAACCGCCGGGACCCCCCACCTGTCCTCCCCCCTTTCAGGTGGGAGGGACCTCGGCTCCGGCGTTGCGGGCGGGCGTCCTCTCCCCCGGAAAGGGGGAGAGACAGAGAGGGGGTCCGCCGGGGCGCAGCCGGGCAATGCGGCGGGACCGGGATCGGGCGGTCGCGCACAGGTCTCGCGCATCACTCACGTGATCCGTCTTTCAGATCAATGGCTTGACCCTGTGTCCAAGCGTGGACACCCCGCTCAGGGCAGCCCCCTGGCCGCGCCCTCCTGGACCACATCCGGGTCGTAGGCCTTGCGGGAGAAGACCTCGCGCACCTCGGCCTCGAAGCTCTCCAGCGGGTCCATCGGGTAGTCCGGGTCGAAGCTCGACTGGTCCCAGCGCTCGCAGAAATCGACGCAGGCCTGGTAGTGCGGGCTGTCCTTGTACTTCTCGCGCAGCTCGCGGTCCCAGCCGTAGTGGTGGGCGTAGTAGTACATCTGGAAGATGCCGTGGTGCTCGACCACCCAGGTCACCTCGTCGCGGACGAAGGGGCGCAGGATCTCGGCGGCGAAGCGGTCGTGGTTCTGCGGCGCCAGCCCGTCGCCGATGTCGTGCAGCAGCGCGCCCACGACCCAGTCGATATCGGCCCCGTCGCGCCGGGCGCGGGTGGCGGCCTGCAGCCCGTGCTGCAGCCGGGTGATCTTGTAGCCCGACAGGGTCTCCTCGGCCTGGCTGGCAAGCTCGCGCAGCAGCCGGTCGGCGGTGCCCGCCAGATAGGGACCCTCGAGCTCGTGCAGAAGCTCGTATTCTTCCCGCGTTCCGTCCTTCATCTGGGTGAAGGAAACCTGTTTCGCCTGGTTCATGCCTTTCCTCCCGCCGCCTTGGTTCCGTAGAGACCGACCTGCGCCTTGGCACCAGCCGCCAGGGTGCTGGCCTGCTCCGCAAGGACCTCCTCATACAACGCCAGCGCCGCAGGGGAAAAGCTTCCCGGCGGCGGCGCCATGTTGATCCGGGTCCGCGAGCGGTCGCAGCCGCGCGCCAGCATGGCATAGTCGCGCCCCTTGCCCACCTTCGGCGTGTCCGGCCGGATGAAGCGCACCACGAAGCCGATCCGCCGGTCGCCGGTCACGTTCGGCCCGCTGGCGTGGAACAGCCGGCCGTGATGCAGCGACATCTGGCCGGGCTGCAGCGCCGCGACCACGGCCTCGGCCTCGTCGACCTCGACCGCGATCTCCTGGCCGCGGCTCAGCAGGTTGTCGGCGGCGAAGGTGTCGTTATGGGGGACGATGGTCTGCTTGTGCGATCCGGGCACGAACTTCATGCAGCCGGAGGCCTCGGTGGCCGGCGACAGCGCCAGCCAGGCGGTGACCTCGTGGTCGGTGCCGTCCATGCCCCAATAGGTCAGGTCCTGGTGCCAGCTCACGATCTTGGTGGTGTGGGGCTCCTTGATGAAATACTCGGCGCCCCAGATCAACAGGTCGGGGCCGAGGATGCTCTCGACCGCGTCCAGGATGCGCGGGTCCAGCGCCGCGTTGCGGGCGACCTCCGAGACGATATGGGAATTGACCCGATGGTACTGGTTTATCGGCCGGGGCAGGCCGTCGGCGCCGTAGCGCGCCTCCACCCCCTCCAGCGCGGCGCGGTGGGCGGCGGCCTCGGCGGGAGTCAGGACGTCGACCGGGCACAGGAACCCGTCGCGGCGGTACTGTTCGACCTGCGTGGCGTCAAGCGCTGCCAAGATGTGTCTCCCCGCTCCGGATTGCGACTCGTTTCACCCTCGCTTCGCCCGCGCCCGCGGTCGCACATTTCCGCGACCGGATGTGTCGCATTCGGCGAAATCAGGACACCCGCCGTGGCTCACGAATAGGGGTCCAGCGCGTCCCTCAGCGCGTCGCCGACGAACGAGAAGGCCAGGACCGCCAGGATCACCGGGACCATCGGCATCAGGATCCAGGGATAGATCTCCAGCGCCCCCAGCCCGGCGTTCAGGGCGTCGTTCAGCATCAAGCCCCACGAGACCGAGGGCGGCCGGATGCCGAAGCCAAGGAACGAGAGCGCCGTCTCGCCCAGGATCATCGCCGGGATCGAGAGCGAGGCCGAGGCGATCAGGTGGCTCATGAAGTTCGGCATCATGTGCGCCCGGATGATCCGCGCCGGCGAGGCCCCCATCAACTCGGCGGCCTGCACGTAATCCTCCTCGCGCAATGCCAGGAACTTCGAGCGCACGGCGCGCGCCAGTCCCGGCCAGTCGAGCAGCCCCAGGATCACCGAGATCATCACGAAGACGGTGAGCGAATCCCAGTGCACCGGCACCGCCGCCGACAGCGCCAGCCAGATCGGCAATTCCGGCATCGAGCGGAAGACCTCGATGGCCCGCTGCACCGTTGAATCGATCCAGCCGCCGAAATACCCCGCCATGCCGCCCAGCACC
>DATHZU010000117.1:0-4451 GCA_035458445.1 Thermohalobaculum sp.
CTTTATGGACGACATCAGCGTCTTCGGCATTGCAATCATCGTCCTGATCGTCTTCGCGATCATCCTCGTCAGCCGTGCCGTCCGCACGATCCCGCAGGGCGAGAACTGGACGGTCGAGCGGTTCGGCCGCTACACGCGCACACTGGGGCCGGGCCTGCGCTTCATGGTGCCGCTGATCGAGGCGGTGGGCGCCAAGGTCAACATGATGGAGACCGTCCTGGACATCGAGGGCCAGGAGGTGATCACCCGCGACAACGCCATGGTCCACGCCGACGCCATCGCCTTCTACCAGGTGATCGACGCCGCCCAATCCGCCTATGAGGTGCGCCAGCTGGAGCGCGCCCTGACCAATCTGGCGATGACCAACATCCGTACGGTGATCGGCGGCATGGACCTGGACGACGTGCTGTCGAACCGCGACACCATCAACTCGAAGCTGCTGCATGTGATCGACGAGGCCGCCCATTCCTGGGGCGTCAAGGTGACCCGCGTCGAGATCAAGGATCTGCGTCCGCCTGCGGACATCGTCGAGGCGATGGGCCGGCAGATGAAGGCCGAGCGCCTGAAGCGCGCCGAGATCCTGCAGGCCGAGGGCGAGAAGCAGTCGGCCATCCTCAAGGCCGAGGGCATGCGCGAGAGCCAGATCCGCGAGGCCGAGGGGCGCCGTCAGGCCGCGTTCCTGGACGCCGAGGCGCGCGAGCGCGCCGCCGAGGCCGAGGCCAAGGCGACCGAGATGGTCTCGAAGGCGATCGCCGAGGGCGACGTGCAGGCGATCAACTACTTCGTGGCGCAGAAATACGTCGAATCCTTGCGCGACATCGCCGCCTCGCCGAATTCGAAGACCGTGCTGATCCCGCTCGAGGCTGCGGGCATCGCGGGCGCAGTCGCGGGTGTCGCCGAGTTGACCAAGGCCCTGAGCAGCAAGTCCTGAAGCGGCCTGCGGTGCGTGAGTGGAGACGCGGATGCTTGATCTCGACATTTTCGCCTTTCTGGACGGAGCCTCGCCCTGGTGGTGGATTGCGCTGGCACTGGCGCTGGGTGCGATCGAGATCGTCACCCTGACCTATTTCATGCTGTGGCTCGGGTTTGCGGCGCTCACCGTCGGCATCTCGCTTGCATTGTTCCCCGACATGCCCGGGCGCTCGCAGGTGCTGTCATTCGGGCTGCTGGCGATGCTGTATACCGGAATCGGCTGGATATACCTGAAGCGGTTGCAGCCGCGCGACGAGCATAGCGGCCTCAACCGGCGCTCGGCGGCCATGATCGGACGCCAGGCCGTGGTCACCGGCGCCTTCTCCGCCGGCGTCGGATGGGTCGAGGTCGACGGAGTCCGCTGGCGCGCCCGGGTGGTCGACGGGTCTGCCAGCCCGGCGGAAGGCGATGTCCTGAATATCTCCGGCGCCGACGGAATGACCCTGGAACTCTCGTCCGGCGGCTGAGTTTCCGTTTTCGCGGCGCCGGTTTCATCGGTGCGGCGGCGGCAATATCCCGCCATATTTCCGCCTCAATTGCCGGACTGCCCAGCCACATCAAGACATCGGCCAAAAACACGTAATGCGTGTAATCTCAACAAACTATTGTCGCTTTGGTTACAAAGTACCGGCAATTCCGGACTCAGTGAATCCCGTGTCCGACCCCTCGAACGGGCCGAAAAACGACTCGAAATGTGGCAAAACTTAGCTTGCCGCTTCGGGCTTGTTGTGCCAAAGTTGGTAAACGGGCGCTCTGATGGGCGTCCTGCGGCGGCCTCACCGGCAAGGGATTGAATCGTCTCCCGGGCTGAAAGTCTCGCCGCACCCGGCACGCGATGTCACCGTGGTCGGTCCTACGAGTTGTGATCGGTAAAATGTGGCGTGGGTAGAGCCACAGGAAATTGGGAGAGGGATGCCGGGCGGGCCTGCCCCTGGTGTTCCAGCGATCAAAGGGGCTTCGAGACCCATGAAGAGCTTCACACCGCTCAAAGCCGTGCTTGGCGCCCTCGCGCTGACGGCCAGCACCATTGTCCCTGCACCGGTGGCATCGCAAACACCGGAGATCGCCTGCGGGACACTCTACAAGGCAAAATCCGGTGACACGCTCCACAAGATCGCGGTGCTTGCCTACGGCACCGGCGAATACGGCCCGGTCTTCCAGGCAAATCGCGACCTGCTGCCCAATCCGTCCAGTCTTCAGGTCGGACAGCAATTGCTGATCCCCTGCCGCGACGGCTCGGGCCCGCAGACCCGCGCCGACGCGCTCGCGAGCGCCGCCGATGCGGCGGCGCCGGCCGCAGACAACACCGCACCCGCTCCCGAGATCACTCTTGCCGCGGTGGTCGCGGACGCCGACGTCAATATGCTCACCGGCTCGGATTTCGCGCCGTTCTCGGACCAGCGCCTGCCCGAGGGCGGCATGGTGACCGAACTGGTGAAGCTGGCGCTCGACCGCGCAGCGCCGGAACACCCGGCCAAGGTGACCTTCGTCAACGACTGGTCGCGCCATCTTGACCTGCTTGGCAGCGGCGCCTTCGAAATCGGCTTCCCCTGGTACAAGCCCGACTGCACCCAGGCCGAGCGGCTGAGCGAGTCGATCCGCGCCCGCTGCACCGGCTTCGTGTTCTCGGATCCGATCTACGCAGTCTCGATGGGCTATTACGTCCGGTCGGGCGATGCGCTGACGGCGGCCGAGACCCACGATGCACTCGAGGGAAAGCGGCTGTGCCGCCCGGCCGGATACTTCACCTTCGACCTCGATCAGGCTGATCTGCGCGAGCCGCGGGTGACCCGTGTTGTGCCGCCCACCGCGGCCGATTGCTTCACGCTGCTGATGCAGGGCGAGGTGGATGTGATCAGCCTCTCCGCCTCGCTCGCCGAGCCTCAGATCTCGCGGCTCGGCCTTGTCGGCCATGTGGTCGAGGCCCGGCAACTGGCGACCTCGCAGACGCTGCACGCGGTCGCGTCCGAATCGAGCCCCGAGGGCCGCGCCTATATCGAGATGCTGAACGCGGGAATCGCGGATCTGCTGTCCAGCGGACGGTGGTTCGAGGTCGCCTCGCGCCATCTGGGTGCCTTCGGCATGACCTTGCGCTGAGGCGCCGTCAGGCGTCGTGCATCATCTCGGCCAGCGCGAACAGTTCCGGGTCGTCGATCTCGAGCTCGCGAAGATGCGCGACGGTGTTCAGCAGGTAATCCCGGTTCGAGCCCGTCGGCCCCGTCGCCTGGCGGATGATCGCGGCCTTTTCGTCCAGCGACATGCCTCCGGCATATTGCGGATGGGTGCGGTCGACGATGTAGCAGATCGCCTCGACCCGCGCGCCCTGCCCCGGCGTTTCACCGTTGCCGTCGCAAAGCAGCGTCACCGGGTGCAGCACCTCGAAATAGGCCCGCGAGACCAGTTCGCGCTCGGACAGGTAATGGCGCACCTCCTCGGCTTCCCGTGCCGCGACCCGCAGCGCCATGCCGGTGCAGGCGGCGTCGGGCGCCCAGTCGAGGCCCAGCACCAGGCCGGGAAACTCCGGCGTGCCGCGGTAATGCACCGAGGTCAGCGCGAAGGCGCGGCGATAGCCGTCGAGCCGGGCCAGCCGCGCCTCGGCCACCTCGAAGCCCGGCCGCCACATCAGCGAGCCGTAGCCGAATACCCAGAAGCTTCCGTCACGCACCGATTTCACCTGCCTCGCCGATTGCCGGCCCACCGTATACCGCGCCCTTGCGGACAGGTGAAGCGCGCGCGTGTTGACCCGGCGTGCTGACGCGTCCATCATTGCCGCCTGTCGGCCGGGGAGCGAGAACATGAGCCGACCCTTGGCGATCCTCTGTTGCGCCTTGATGGCTCTGGCGGGCTGCGACGACCCCCAGATCAGCGGCCCCTCGCGGCGCATCACCCTGCTGGAGGCCGACCTTCCCAGGATGGCGAACCTGAGCCAGATTCTGGTCGAGGTGCATGGCGTGCCCTGGGCGGGCGCCACGCCGGGCGAGGTCACGGAATCGATGAAGATGCCACAGGGTCCGGCGCGGCGGCTGCGCTTCGTGCTGGCCCCGGTGGGCGAATCCCGGATTGGCGCCCGGGATCGTCTGGTGCTGCATTTCAATCCGCTGGGCGAGCCGAACAGCGAGGCCGACTGCCGCGCCCGCGGCCCGCTGCCCTCGGCGGAGCCTTCGACCCGCGGCTTCAAGGTGAACGTGACCCTGTGCCGTGGCAACGAGTGGATGATCCGTGCCTTCATGAAGAGCGGCGCCGACGCCAATGACTGGCTGGCCTATCATCTGGCGATGGGAACCGTGCTGGGCAAGATGTTCCCGGATTGAGGCGTGTCGCCTTCGACCCGATTTACCCATTTTCTACCGTCATCCTCCGGAGACCTGTGCGCGATCGCGCGAGCCGACCGACGAGATCGCCGAGCGCGGCACCGCCGCGGACCCCCTCTCTTTCTCTCCCCCTTCCAGGGGGAGAGGACGCCCGCCCGCAACCTCTGT
>DATHZU010000118.1:0-5008 GCA_035458445.1 Thermohalobaculum sp.
GCCAGCGCCGAGAAGAACAGGAGCTGCACCTGGGTCAGTACATGGGCGTTGGTGTAGGGCACGTAGTCGACCGGGAAGGGCAGCATCGAGTAGAGCAGCGCCGGGTAGGACCCGTTGAAGATGCAGATCGCCGCCGCCAGACCCATCGCCAGCAGCATGTTGGGCGGCGCCTCCTTCGGCCTGAGCCCCGAGTCGTGGGCGAAGAAGGCGAAGTAGGGGATTTTGATGCCGGCATGGTGGAAGACGCCGGCCGAGGCGAACAGGAGCGCCAGCCAGACCACCGAGTGATGCTCCTCGAGCGCCGCGACCATCACCATCGATTTCGAGACGAAGCCCGAGAACAGCGGGAAGGCCGAGATCGAGGCGGCGCCGACGATGCAGAGCGCGGTGGTCTTCGGCATGGTCTTGTAGAGCCCGCCGAGATCCGAGCCGTTCATCCGCCCGGTGCGGTACAGCACGGCCCCCATGCTCATGAACAAGAGGCCCTTGAACACCACGTCGTTGAAGGCGTGGCTGACGGCGCCGTTGACCGCCATCGCCGTGCCGATGCCGATGCCGCAGACCATGAAGCCGACCTGGTTGATCAGGCTGTAGGCCAGCACCCGGCGCAGGTCGTTCTCGATCACCGCGAAGAAGATCGGGAACATCGCCATGGTGGCGCCCACATAGACCAGGAGCTCGGTGCCCGGGAAGGCACGGGCCAGCGCGTAGACCGCCACCTTGGTGGTGAAGGCGCTGAGGAAGACCGTGCCGGTGGGGGTCGATTCCGGATAGGCGTCGGTCAGCCAGTTGTGCAGGAACGGGAAGGCGCACTTGATGCCGATGGCCAGCAGCAGCAGCCACGAGGCGAGCGCCGCCAGGCCGCCGTCGAACGGCTTGAGCCCGATATAGTCGAAGGCGATCGAGCCGGTCACGCGGGCATGGATAACAGCGCCCGCCAGCAGGATCACGCCGGAAAGCACCTGGATCACCAGGTAGCGCATCGCGGCGCGGTAGGCGCGCTGGGTGCCGCGCGCCAGGATCAGGAAGACCGAAGTGACCGCCAGCAGCTCCCAGAACAGGAAGAGCGTGATCAGATCGCCCGCGAAGACCGCGCCGAGGGCGCTGCCCGCATAGAGCAGGCCGGCGACGTGCTGGGTGGTGTCCCTCACATGCAGCGAGAATATGACGCCCAGGAAGGCGGCCAGGTGGAACAGGTAGCCGAACAGGATGCTGAGCCGGTCCATCCGCATGAATTCCAGCGTGAAATCCATCAGCGGCACCGGCATGCTGGTATCCGCCGGCATCAGGTACAGGTTCAGCGCGCCCAGGACCGGCGTGATCAGCATGATGGCGCCGCGCAGCCTGCCCGTGGTGAAATAGGCCAGCGCCGCGGCGACGAAGAAGATCAGGAAGGGCGCGTTACACGTCATCGTAATAGTCTTCCCCGCGCATCAGAACCTTGCGCATCTGCGTGGCGGCCAGCACCAGGATCACGCAGGCGGCAAAGCCGTAGAGCGCGTAGAACAGCGGCAGGATTTCCCACGGATGGTCCACATGGCGGTGGATGAAGAGCTCCGCCACCAGCGACAGGCCGCAAACTGCGTACAGCGCCTGGCGAACCCGTTTCACGTTCTTCGGGTCGTCGAACATGTGGCGCTTGGAGTCCTCGGTCATGGCCTTAGCCTCCTATCTCAGCGGGATCTGCGACAGCAGATCGAAGATCGGATCCGGGAAGAAGAAGAACACCACGCAGGCCGTCGCCGTGATGCCGATGGCGATCAGGCAGGGCAGGGGTGCCTCCTCGACGGCTTCGGGCGGGGCGTCGCTGCGCGCTTCGAAGGACTGGCCGTCGTCCGGCGGGCGGGTGCCGAAGAAGGCACGCAGCGGGATCGGCAGCAGATAGGCGACATTCAGCAGCGACGACAGCATCAGCGCGGCGATGACGATCAGTTGGCCCGCGTCCAGCGCGCCGCTCGCCAGGTACCACTTGCTCCACATCCCGGCCAGCGGCGGCAGGCCGATGATGCTGAGCGCCCCGATCAGGAAGGCGATGAAGGTGAAGGGCATCTTGCGGCCGAGCCCCGCCAGCTGGCTGACCTCGGTCTTGTGCGCGGCGGTGTAGATCGCGCCGGCGCAGAAGAAGAGGGTGATCTTTCCGATCGCGTGCATGGCGATGTGCAGTCCGGCGCCGATGATGCCGTAGCCGGTCGCCAGCAATGCGCCAACCACCACATAGGCGAGCTGGCTGACCGTGGAATAGGCGAGCCGCGACTTGAGGTTGTCGCGGGTCATGGCGATCAGCGAAGCCAGCACCAGGGTGAAGGTCGCGACATAGATCAGGATCTGGTTCGCGCCGGAATCGGCCAGCAGGTCGATGCCGAAGATGTAGATCACCACCTTGACCACGGTGAAGACGCCGGCCTTGACCACCGCGACCGCATGCAGCAGCGCCGAGACCGGGGTCGGCGCCACCATCGCCGCCGGCAGCCAGTAATGCACCGGCATCACCGCGGCCTTGCCGATGCCGAAGATGTAGAGCCCCAGCAGCAGCGTCAGCGCGCCGGTCGACAGCCCCGCCGTGGCCAGAATGCCGCCGGGCGCGAAGTCCAGTGTCCCGGCCGCCGCGCCTGTCCAGACAATGGCGGGCAGCAGCAGCATCATCGATGTCGCCAGCAGCAGGATGAGGTAGATGCGGCCCTTCGCCTTGGCCTCGTCATTGCCCTTGTGGGTGACCAGCGGATAGGTCGAGACGGTCAGCACTTCGTAGAACAGGAACAGCGTCAGCAGGTTGCCCGAGAAGGCGACACCGATGGCCGACGAGATGGCAATGGCGAAGCAGACGTAGAAGGGGGTCTGACGCGGCTCGTTGTTGCCCCGCATGTAGCCGATGGAGTAGATCGAGTTGACGATCCACAGCGTCGCCGCGATCGAGGCGAACAGCATTCCCAGCGGCTCGACCAGGAAGGCGATCTCGAGCCCTCCGAAGATTTGCCATCCGCCTGCCGAAGGCCGCTCGCCGTCCAGCACCCGGGTCAGCAGCGTCATCACCACCACGAAATTGGCACCCGCCGTGGTCAGCGTCACCGCCTCGCGCAGATTGGGGTTGCGCCCGGTCAGCGCAATGCCAAGCGCGCCCAGCGCGGGCAGCGCCAGCGCCGTCAGGACCAGGGTCTCGCTCGCCATCCCGCTCATCTGTACCCCGCCAGCAGCAGTTCGGCAGCCTGGCCCGCGACCCCGGCCGAGATGCGCGTGTCGAAGCCGAAATAGATCGTCGCGGCGGCCAGCACCCAGGTGATCGCCACCATCTCGGCAGGCGGATTGCGCGGGTTGATCGCAGCGGCCGCCGGTGCGCGGAACCAGGCGATCTCGACGATGCGTCCCACATAGATCACCGCCAGCAGCGACGACATCACGATCACCGCCGCCAGCCACCACAGCCCCTGCTCGACGGCGCCCATGATCAGGAACCATTTCGAGACGAAGCCCGCCGTCCCCGGCACGCCGATCAGCCCGAGCCCCGCCACAACGAAGGCGCCCATGGTGACCGGCATGGTGCGGCCGATCCCGGCCATCTGCTCGATCCGGGTGATGCCGGTGGAATAGACCATGCAGCCGACCGCCAGGAACAGGCAGCCCTTGATGATGGCGTGGTTGAACAGATGGCTGATGCCACCCGTGAGCCCGGTCTGGCTGACCAGTGCGACGCCGAGCATGATGTAGCCGATCTGCGCCACTGACGAGTAGGCCAGCATCCGCTTCACGTTCGTCTGGAAGATCGCGACGGTCGAGGGCGCCAGCATCGCCAGTACCGCCAGCACCAGCACCATCTTCGCCGCGGGCGTGTCGCCGAAGGTGATGTCGACGCCGAACACCGAGAACAGGAAGCGCAGCAGCACGTAGACCGCGACCTTGGTCGCTGTCGAGGCAAGGAAGGCGGTGGCCGCCGAGGGCGCATAGGCATAGGCGTTGGGCAGCCACAGATGCAGCGGGAACAGCGCCAGCTTCAGGCTGATGCCGACCCCGATGAAGGCCAGCGCGGCGATCAACGGGCGGGTGTTCTCGACCGCCTCGAGCCGGGCCGCCATGTCGACCAGGTTGAGCGTGCCGGTCATCGTCAGCAGCAGACCGACGCCGATCACGTAGAAGGTCGCGCCGATGGTGCCGATCACCAGGTACTGGTAGGCCGAGACCAGCGCGCGGCGGTCGCGGCCCATGGCGATCAGCACGTAGGTCGCCAGCGACGAGACCTCCATGAACACGAAGATGTTGAAGGCGTCGCCGGTGATCACCATGCCCAGGAGGCCGCAAAGGCAGAGCTGGAAGATCGCGTAGTACCAGCACTGGCGCTCGGGCGGGATCTCGTCGGCGATGGAGCGGGGCATGTAGATGGTGACCAGCGCCGCCATGATCGAGACCAGCAACAGCAGGAAGGCGTTGGCCTCGTCGACCCGGTATTCGATGCCGATGGGCGGCGGCCAGCCGCCGAGGGCGTAGGAGACCGGCGCGCCGGTCGCCAGGACCTGGTACAGCAGGCCCAGTGCGATCACGGGCATCAACCAGGCCACGATCACGGTAACCAGCCAGGCGATGGCGCCGCGGCGCACCATGGCGGCCGCCACGGCGCCGAGCAGCGGCACCGCCACCTGCAGCGCCGGCAGGTGATCCGCGAGGGTCACCGAGGCGTGGGCTGCTTCGGTACTCATTCGGCGTGATCTTCCCGGTCGACGACATCCATGATCTCGTCTTCCTCGATGGTGCCGTAGGACTCGTTGATCCGGACGACCAGCGCCAGGCCCAGCGCGAGGGTCGCCACGCCGACGACGATCGCGGTGAGGATCAGGACGTGGGGCAGGGGGTTGGAGTAGGTCTCGAAATTCTTGTCCAGGATCGGCGGCGTCGCGCCGAGGATCTTGCCGGGAGAGAGATAGAGCAGGTAGACCGAGGTCTGGAACACCGCCAGCCCCAGCAGCGTCTTCACCATGTTCGACTTGGCGACCACAATGTAGAGGCCGGAGACCATCAGAAA